>JAFMJK010000220.1 GCA_017853515.1 Chthoniobacterales bacterium
CGAATGATCTCCTTGGACATGAGGGGGCAGGGTTACACAGACACACGGACAGACCGGCCGCCAATGCGACGAGCCGGAAGAGGAAGTGATTAGGGAGCGGAAAGAAGGCGCGTTTCCGCGAGCGGTGCTTGCCGCGGGATAGCCGCAGGTAGGAACACGAGGCGCGGCAGCACTGAGTGATGCGTAGTATTCACGGTCTTCAGCGAACACTGCTAACGATCAACTGCGAACAATGACTAGTCTCACTGTGCATTTTCTTTTGCTGGCCGTAGTGGTTGCATGCGCTGGCGTTGTGCTTGCCCGTGCTGCTGACGCCATTTCAGAAATAACAGGCCTCGGCAGGATGCTTATGGGCAGCATCGCACTGGCGGCTGCGACCTCGCTGCCGGAACTCTCGGTTGACATTGCGGCAGTTCATGCGGGACACACCGACATTGCCGCTGGCGATCTTCTCGGCAGCAGTCTCATGAACTTGCTCATCCTCGCGGGCATCGACCTTTGTCTTCGCAACGGCCAAAAAATGCTTTCCCGGGAGGCCGCATCGCATGCGCTCTCTGCAACGCTGGGTATCGCTCTTACGGGATTGGCTGGCTTTGCAATCCTTACCGCAGGCCACATCCCCAGCGCAGAAGTGCTGCGGGTCAGCGGCTGGTCATGGGCGATCCTCGTCGCCTATCTACTCGGCGCAAGGATGCTCTTCATTGACCAACGCATCTCGGCCCGCATTGCCGCAGAGACGGTTCAGGGGGTCCCAGCACGTACAGGATCGCTATGGCACTCGCTCGCGATGTTTGCCGCCGCAGCCGCCGTGCTGGTCGTGGCGGGTCCACGGCTGGCGGAGTCCGCCAATATGCTTGCAGATCGCAGCGGGCTAGGGGGAACATTCATCGGCACCACGCTCGTTGCGCTAACCACGTCTTTGCCGGAACTGGTGGCCTCGCTGGCTGCAGTTCGGATAGGAGCACCGGACCTCGCGATCGGGAATGTGTTCGGCAGCAACGCATTCAACATGATTCTTTTTGTGGCGATCGATGCCGCCCACCCGGGGCCTCTTTTTCAGGCAGTGTCCCCCGCGCATGCGGTGACTGCGTTTGCAGTAGTCATTGCGACTGCAATCGCGGTTCTCGGGCAACTCTATCATGTTGAACGACGCCTGCCCTTGATCGAACCCGATGCGCTGCTTGTGATACTAGTCATTGCAGGTGCGCTAGGAGTGGTGTTTCACATGTCGTGACCTCGCTGAGGCAGGATGGTAGGTGATATCGCCAGCCTCGCCTTCTCGGCCACATGATGGCCTGCCCGTAACAGTTCGACTTTTTCGAAACTCGGAGGTCTCGCGATGATCAAACGCATCCTCGTTGGACTCGGCACGAGCGCGAGCGCCGAGAGTGTTACTCGGCATGCCATCGATATCGCGAAGCCAAATGCGGCTGAACTTGTCGGCCTCGCCATAATGGACCCTCTGCGGCTGGAATGGACTGGCCCGCGACCGATGGGTGTTGGCGTCACCGCTGCCTCGGCCGATCTCGTTCGGCAGCGGCATGAGAGGGCTGCTGCAGATATTGCGGCGGCCCGGGAGTTGTTCGCAACCCGCTGCCGAGCCGCGAACGTGGCGCACAGGCTCACTGAGGAAACTGGTGACCCTTTTGAAATTGCTGCGGACCTCGTGCGTTACCACGACATGTGCGTGTGTGGTCTGCGTGGCCTGTTCGAGCATGATGTGGTGCCGGAGCCACTGGATGCACTTGAACGGCTTGTCTCTAAAGGTGTTCGGCCGATCCTTGCTGTTGCCGAGCAGTACCGACCGATACAGCGCGTTCTCGTTGCCTACTCTGGGTCGCTCGAAAGTGCGACGGCTTTCAAGCACTACCTCCATTCCGGACTGTATGCCGACGTACCGGTGCGAATCGTTCACTTTGGCGATGATGCCCAAGGCGCCGCCCGACGACTGGAAAAAGCGTCGGCATTTTTCGCAGCGCATGGTCGTACTGTGGACACGGACCATGCTGGCGGAAGTGCAGACCGCGATCTTCTGCCGTACGCGGTAGCATGGAAGGCGGACCTCGTCGTGGCGGGCAACAGCGCAAAGAACCTGTTGCTACGACGGGTGTTTGGCGAAACCGCCCTGCGGCTACTCCGGGAAAGTCCTTTGCCGCTCTACCTCGCTCAGTAGCGGGCGATGTTCCAATCAGCAGCGTTGACGGGATGGGCTGGGCTAGTTATCTCGACCGACGTGCACAAAGACCGCTAGAGGTAAGGCAGTTGCACGGTCCGGAATCTAGGTGTCCGACTCCATCACAGTCGGCGGACACTTGAACTTCACGCTGAAAATCAATGGGGACGGTGACCAACGCACCGCTGGGCTTGTCGCTGGGCGTAGAACTACACACCGGAGGGGACGGCGCCCTAAAAGGGCCGCTCTCAACTGGCAATCTCATTCATGTCGGCGACGGCGGCTTTGGCGGCTTGCCCGCAGTGGCCGTGTAATCGACGTGCTACCGACCAACGTGGCAGATGCGTCATAGCGCCCGCCACGTTGGTTTTTTCATAGACGCGGGCCATGGCTGGCTCTCTTTGTAAAGGGGCCGCAATGACTGACGATCGCTTTCAGCAGATCGAGAATCTCATCGAGGGCGCGGGCCGATGCTTTGACCCGGCGACTGGGATGTTCGAGCCGCTTGATGAATCTGAAGAGGAGGAAGGGGTCGACTTGGATTTTGATCTCACGACCTTCTTGGGGCTGGTAGGCGTCACCGCGGATGAGTGCGTTGAGTACGTGCAGCGGAAGATGCACGACTACAACGACTGGTTCCGTGAAGCGTGAGGAGGATTGTATTCGGCAGCCCCGCACCCTGAATATCATGCCGCTTCGTGCTGTGGTTTCGCCCCTAAGCGGTAAGACTGGATCGTCAGGATGATCGCGTCGAGTGTGTCGTGGACGTTGGTCTCGCCGCGATCGAAGGCTTCGGTCGCTGCCTTGATTTCGGCCAGCGTGAGTATGGCCGTCTTCGCGAGCGGCAGCGTGGTGGGCTTCTTCATGCTCATGGCAACCTCCCTGTCCCCAAAGTGATGCCGAGTTTCCTTGCTCGGCTGGCGCGGGATGGGACACAACGCTCTCGTCGGCCGATTTCAGCAGCACCACTTTTTGCCGCCCGGAGGCATTTTTCGTGGGCCAGCCTTTTTTCACCACACGATCACGAGTGTCTGTTTTTCTCGGGATTTGTGAGGCACTTCGACCAACGGTGCCGGGCTAGGTGAAGGCTTTTCTTGGTTGTCCTGACCCAAGGAGTTCACGCCCCCCCCCCCCCCCCC
>JAFMJK010000221.1 GCA_017853515.1 Chthoniobacterales bacterium
CGGCTTTCGATGCATGCGAGCGCATCGGCCCCGACGGACACCGCGAGCGCGTGACAGTCGACCGCATCGTTCCCGGCGACCACGTGCTCGTCGGCGCGGGCGAAGGCATCCCGGTCGACGGCCAAGTTTCCGACGGCGTCGCTTTGGTCAACGAATCCGCCCTGACCGGCGAACCCTATCCTGTGGTCAAAAGAACCGGCGACATGGTCATGGCCGGAAGCCGCGCGGAGGACAG
The DNA here is from genome assembly GCA_017853515.1 of Chthoniobacterales bacterium. Taxonomy (GTDB): domain Bacteria; phylum Verrucomicrobiota; class Verrucomicrobiia; order Chthoniobacterales; family JACTMZ01; genus JACTMZ01. The sequence continues at coordinate 236 of JAFMJK010000221.1, forward strand.
CACGCTGCGCATCGCCGCTTCATCCAAGGGACGCTCGCGTCGCCTCGACACACTTCTCCAGTCCGTCGAGGAAGCGCGGAAAAATCCCGGACGCATCCAGCGCGAGGCCGATCGTCTGGTCGCGTGGTTTCTGCCGCTGGTCATGATCATCGCGGTGCTCACCACCATCGGCTGGACCGTATACAGCGGCTGGATCACCGGGGTTTTCAACGGACTCGCCGTCCTCCTCGTCGCCTGCCCTTGCGCCATGGGACTGGCCACGCCGGTCGCCATTTGGTCGGCGCTGGCCGCATTGGCCAGACGCGGACTTTTCGCCCGCGGCGGCGACGCCATCGAGGCGCTCTCCGCGATCGACACCGCTGTTTTCGACAAGACCGGCACATTGAGCGAAAGCCATGCGCGGATCGTCGACTTCGTGGTTTCGCCCGGAACCGACCGCACGCAACTTCTCCGCGAAATCGCCGCGGTGCAGACCGGCAGCGGTCACCCCATCGCCCGCGCGTTTCGCGCCACCACGCCAAGTTCCGAGCCGATGCTCGCCCGCGAGATGTGCGTCCTTCCCGGCGCAGGCATCGAAGGCGTTTTGCCCGGGGGCATACCGCTGCAAATCGGCAACGAGGGCATCCTCGTCGCCGGTGACGATCGCTCTGTCCTGAACGACCAACTCGCCGCCGAAGAAAAAGGCGGACACCGAATCTACGTGCGGCGCGACGGACTTTTGGTCGGGCTCGCCGTGGTCCGCGAATCCCTGCGCGACTCGGCGCTCGAGGCCATGGCGCAGATGAAGAAACTTGGCATCCGCACCATCGTCATGACCGGGGACCGCGGGGAAAACGCGTCCCGTTTCGGTTTCGACGAATGCCTCGCCGGCATGACACCCGAGGCAAAGTTGCGCGAAGTGGAAAAACTCCGCGCGGCCGGACACAAAGTCCTCTTCATCGGCGACGGCATCAACGACGCACCCGCCATGGCCGCTTCGGCGGCGAGCATCGCGCTGGCCGGGGGAAGCGAACTCCCGCGCGAAACAGCCGGACTTGAGTTGAACGGACAAGACCTGCGCGTCATTCCGCAATCGGTCGCCCTCTGCCGCGCCACGGTGCGCGCCATCCGCCGCAATATCGCCTTCGCCGCCTGCTACAATGTCGTCGGCATCGCGCTGGCTGCGGCAGGCATTCTCCATCCCATCGCCGCCGCGCTCATCATGCTCGTCTCGAGCCTCAGCGTGACGTGGCGCGTCCTGCGCGAGACAACCGATACCGCGCTGCAGAAGTCGGCCGCACAGGACCAGCCGCTGGCCGCGCGCCAAGCATGGAACTTCCCGCAATTCGAGCGTTTCGTCTTTGCCGCCGCCCTGGCCTTGCAGGGACCGGTCATCGCTTGGCTCGGAGGATTCCACGGTCCGAGCGCGATCGGCTTCATCGTTCTTTTTCTCGCCGCCGCAGCCGCCGTGCTGCTCTGGTCGCGCGATCGCGCGTGGTCGCCCGCCGCGCGCATGACCATGGCCATGTTCAGCGTGGGCGGGCTTGCCATGCTCGCCGGTTGGTGGGCCGATGCCGGATTCGCCGCGGTGGTGCGTGACGGCGTTTGTCTGTGCGGATGCGCCAAATCGAACATGGGACTCGGTCTCCTTGCCAAATTCACCTGGATGGACGCCGGCATGCTCCTTGCTGCCCTGCCCGGATTGTTCGCCGACAAAGAAATCTTCCGCTCCGTCTCCTCGCGCGTCTGGTGTTGGATCGCGGGATTGGCCGGGATGTTTCTCGGCATGGAAGTCGGTGCCGTCGCCCTGGCCGGATTGCCCATCGTCAATGCCTCGGCACAATTCTTCCTCACCTTCGCCGCCATGGTCCTCGGCATGTGCCTCGGCATGCTCGCCGGCTGCGCCGCGGCGCAGCGGATCGCAGCGCCCCGGGCTTAGGTTCTACTGGAAGAAGAACCCGGAGATTTTGCCGTTCTTCAGCGAGAGCCGGACAAGGAATTGGTTTTTTCCGGCCGCCGGAATGAGTTTCCACAAATAGATGTCGCTTCCTTCCTGCGTCATGCTGCCGAGAAATTGCAACTCGTAGCCCTCCCGGCAAAGCGGCGCGATCGTTTCGCTCGCCCGTTGGAAAGCCTCCTTCGCTCCGGCCTGCGCCAGAGCGAGCTTCATGTCGCTGTCGCCTTCCTTGAAACACTCGCTCCGGAATCCCTTGTAATCGCCGTCGATCGCCGCCTGCAGCAGCGTCTTGCACAAAGAGAGCGGCCGCGCCGGCGCTTCGGGAACGGCGGATTGTCCCGCTGACGGGATCTCGGGCCGCGGGGATTGCCTCGGCGAAACCATGTGGAAAAGCAGCGCCACGAAAACCATGGCAACCACAACCAAGCTGGCAAGGACGTCAAAAAACTTCACCGGCCTCTTTCGTGATTGGTTTGCACCGCTTTGCCAATACTTTAAAATCCCCCAAGCGCGTCCCCATAGTTCAACGGATAGAACGGAGGTTTCCTAAACCTTAAATCTGGGTTCGATTCCCGGTGGGGACAGACAATTAGAGGGATGAGGGCGGAAACCTGAGGCCTGAGTGGTTTTGATGCGGCCGCAGGCCGGGAAAAGTTTCACTCCGCCTTCAAACTCAAGTTTCCTCCTTAAAATTTTCCACCCTCCCCCAGCCGATGTCCTACCCCCTGTGCTCTGCTTGCGGGCATGAACACATTCATCGACCTCCTCTTCCATGCGCTCCTCCTCCTCGCTGTCTTCTCGACCGGACTGCTCATCGCCGAACTTCGGGACGCGAGAACACGGTGACCTCCCCCTTGGCGGCTTGCCGCGCAAAGATTTTGGGTGTTTACTGTCGCCGAGCCTAGGATGGGTGGCAGAGTGGTCGATTGCGCACGCTTGGAAAGCGTGTGTGCAGCAATGCACCGAGGGTTCGAATCCCTCCCCATCCGCCACTTAACTGCGGGGATTTGAACCCTCGGGTTCGAGCCGTTAGACAGGTCGCTTCAGCGACCAATCCCTCCCCATCCGCCACTCCGCCGTAGGCGCTTGAAAGCTTTTCGGAGGGATAAGAGCGCCGCGGAGCGGCACAGACCGA
>JAFMJK010000222.1 GCA_017853515.1 Chthoniobacterales bacterium
GGGTGTTTTGTTGTCGGGGGATTGACCGCGGAAGACGCGGAGGGCACAGAGGGGATTAGTGCTGGAATGATGCCAATTCCTGAAAGGGAGATGAGCTGGCGGAGAAGATTCCGAGGGTAGGGACACGCGGACCTCCGGCTCGTAGAGCCTACGGCTCGGAGAGCCCGCGTGTCCGTTGGGAAAAGAGCGGACGAGCGGGCCGCTCGTCCCTACCTTGGGAAGCATGGCCCGAATGCTTTTGGGAATCGGCGCGAGATCAGTGACGTGGCCGGGGATCCGCAAATGGGCGGACAGGCTGTTGGCGCCACAGGTTCTGCTTCTGTTGGTGGTGAATGCTTGGGCCGGGGGGCGGATGGAGACGGTGTTTGTCGAGTCGGACGATGCCATGATTCCTTCGCGGGAGGTGCGGGTGTGGTTGCCTCAGGATTATGACACGGGGGACGGGCGGTATCCGGTGGTTTATCTTCACGACGGGCAGAATGTCTTTCGTCCGGGCGGGACGTTCGGTTGCTGGTTCGCGGAGGATGCGGCGGCGGCGGAGATCGCGGCGGGGCGGATGCACGAAGCGATCATGGTGGCCATCCCGAACAACGAGGCGGACATGGGCAAGGCACGGATCACCGAATACCAACCGCCGACGGACATCAATCCGCGCGATCCGTCCCGGGGGAACGGTATTTGTCATCGTTATGCGCAGTTTTTGGTCGGGAAGGTGAAGACGGCGATCGATGCGAAATACCGGACGTTGCCGGAGAAAGAGCATACTGCTGTGGCGGGATCGTCGATGGGCGGATTGGTTTCGCTCTGGCTCGGATTGAACACCGATGTGTTCGGAGCGGTCGGCGTGTTTTCGCCGGCCTTTTGGACGAGTTCGAATTTTACAAAATCGGTGATGGAGGGAACGAAGAAGGACGGACTGCGCATCTACATGGACATGGGGACGAACGAGAAAGGAAATCTTACGGGGGATTATTGGGCGGATGCCTTGGCGGTGCGGGCGGCTTTGCTGGAACAGGGTTATGTGGAGGGGGAGGATTTGCTTTGGAATCCGGGGGAGGGGGACGAGCACAACGAGAAAGCGTGGGCCAGGCGTTTGCCGATGGCGTTGCGGTTTTTGCTGCCTGGCGAGAAGGCGGCGGCCCGCTGAGGCCAGCGGGCCCTACCGAGGAGGGGGAGGAACGGCCGTCGCCGGGGACGGTGACGCTACAAAGGTGGATCGCGCTCTCCGAGCGCGATGTGTGGTTGGAATTATCGCGATGGGACATCGCGATCCACCTGGCATTCACAGTTCGAGAGAAAGTCTCGAAGGATTTTGGGGCTTTGTTTGGACAGGTAGGGACACGCGGCTCGCGTGTCCGTGGGTAAAGGAGCGGACGAGCGGGCCGCTCGTCCCTACCTCAAAATGCTTTCGCTGCGGGTGTCGACCGGGAGATCGAGCGCGGCGGCGATGGTGTTGGGTGAGTTGCCTTCGAGGCGGTTGTTGACGAAGGCGTAGCTCGGGCGGGCGGTGGGATGGGTTACGCTGCGCTGGATGAGCGAACGCAAAGCGGTGCGGGCTTCTTCGTTTTTTTCTTTGGTTTCGGCGTAGGGCTGGAAGCTGTCGACCGCCTGCTGGTAGGCGCGGCCGGGGCGCAGAAGGAAACGTGCGGCAAAGAAGTCGGCGGTGAAGGCGCCGGGCATGGCCATTTGCTCTGCGACCGGCGGCATCTTGGTCCAGCTGTTGAAGACGTGGGCCACGTTGTGCGCGTGGAGCACGTCGAAGTATTCCGCACGGAGCAGCTTCGTGTTGCGCACTTCGACGCCGTATTGCCAGTCGGTCGGGAGTTGTCCGAGAAACTCATCCAGCAAGGCGATAAAGTCGCGCAGACGTTCGAAGTGTGTCGGGTAAAACGCGGAAAACTCGAAGATGAGGACGCCGGTCTTTTTGCGATGGGATGAGAGCGGTCCGAGGAAGGTGTCGATGAAAAGCTTGGCGTTGAGGAAGTGCTCGTTGTCCGCCCCTGCGCGGTCACCGAAGCGTTCGAGCTTGGGAAATTTTTTCACCGTGATCTCGTCGGTGACTTTGTAGCAAAGCCGGAAGCCATCCGGCACCTGCGCGCAGAGGTTGGTCAGGTATTTCTCCGAGGGGAAACGGTAGTAGCCGGCATCGACGCAGACCGACGGAAAAATTTCCGCGTATTCCTCGAGGCATTCGGTCTCGAAGCGTTTGGTCGAGAGCTTGCCGCGCGTGAGGTAACGCTGCTCGTCGTAGATCTGCCCGAGCCAGCCCTCGTATTTCCACGAGGACGTGCCGAGGTAGAGGCTTGATTCCCGCGCGAGGCGCCCGGTCGCCCGGGCGAGCGCCGCGGGGAGAGCGCGGGAAGTCGAGAGCCGTAGCGAAGCGGAGACGGCCGGAGGCAATTGAAAGTTGAGGGTTGAGAGATCGGAGCTTGGAGGGCTGGATTTTCCCTCAACTCTCATCCCTCAACGATCAACTACATCAAGGCCTTCAGCCTTGATGTCAGATCGGCCTCGCTTTGCAGTCCGACGACCTGCTCGCGCACTTCGCCGTTCTTGAAAAAGAGAAGTGTCGGGATCGAGGAAACGCGGAAGCGGCTGGCCACACCGGGAGCTTCGTCGACGTTCACCTTGGCCACGATGGCCTGTCCGGCCATGGCATCGGCGATTTTGTCGAGCACGGGGGCGATCATGCGGCAGGGTCCGCACCACGGAGCCCAGAAGTCCACGAGGATGGGCGTGGCTCCTTTGTTGATTTCGCTGTCGAAGTTGTTGTCGTCGAGTTGGAGAACGTTGGCGCTGGCCATGGGATCAGTGTGGTTGTGTTTTGGTTTGCAGTTTTAGAGGAACATCCAGACTTGGATGCCCAAAGCGGCGAGGGCCATCACCGTGGCGGCGATGGCGAGGATTCCGGTGAGCGAATCGGATGAGGCTTCCGGGGCGGCTTCGGCGGGCGCTGCGGTTTTGAGCGCGGGCGCGGGTGCGGCGGCCGCGGCGGCAGGTCCGATTTTCACCGTGGCTTGCGGCGCGGGGCGTGCCGGAGGAGTGACTTGCACTTTGGCCGTTTCTTTCTTCGAGACGGAAGGCGGCGGCGCGGTGGCAGGTTTGGGTGCGGCCGGAGCGGGCACGGCGGCGGCGGGCATGGGAGGCTTCGGTGCGGCGGCGGGAGCAGATGCCGCGGCGGGTGCGGCGGTTGCCTGCGGTTTGGGTGGGGCAGGCATGGGAGGCTTCGGTGCCGCGACGGGTGCGGCGGGCATTGGCGGCTTGGGAACCGCGGCGGCGGGAGTGGGAGGCTTCGGTG
>JAFMJK010000029.1 GCA_017853515.1 Chthoniobacterales bacterium
CCGGTATCAGGCGTAGGGCAGGAACGAAGTGTGCACCTCGGCCGGGACGTCGATCATCTTGTAGTCGCCCGAAGAAACGAAGAGAAGACTCTGCTGTCCTTTGCCCAGCAGGTGCTGCTGCGAGTCGTAGATCTCGTGCTCGAGCGTGACGAACTTGCGGTTGTAGCCGCCGATGCGGATGCGCACGCTCACTGTCTCGAACTCGCGCGTTTCGCGGACGAATTTGTGCTCGAACGAGCGTGTCAGGATGTAGAACGGCGTGTCCTTGAGGTTGAACTTCGGCATGACGCGGTTGAAGAACAACTCGCGCGTCTTGCCTACCCACATGGCATACATGCCGAAGTAAACATTCCCCACCGAGTTCGTGTCGGCATAGGTCGCAACGAACGAGTGGACGAACCATTTGCCCTCGAAATGCCCGCCCAGCGGATGCTGCACCGCTTCGACGATCGACTTGGCCGTGGCCGCCAGTGTTGTCGGCGCTTCCGCCGCGGCTCGCGGCGCGGCAAAGTCGGCCGCGGGCATGCCCGGCGGGGCGAGCGGCGAAACGTCCCCGGCCGGAGCGCCGAGTTGTTCGGCATCGCTGACAAAATCCTCGCCCGCCGTCGGTTTGGCCAAGGTCCAGATGACATAGCCGAGCGGCAGCATCGAACCGATGATCATGAAGGCCGGATACCCGAGGAAGTATCCGAAGGCGAAAATGACCACGGCAAGGCTGCCGATGCAGAACATTTTCACCTGCGGGATGCGGTTGGCCGGTGTGTTCACGTAACAACGGGCGATGGCCAGCGCGGAATAGCCGACGAAGAACGTGGCGTAGAAAATCATGAAATACTCCAACTCCAGCCCGAGGGCCGCAGCGGCCAGCGCGATCATGCCGCAGAACAGGAAGAGCGGGATGGGCGAGGTGACGAGCGAGGTCGGAACGAGCGCGAAGATGGCATTGATGCTGGTCCGCACGTTCGACTGCAGGAACCAGCGCAGGGCGATGTAGCCGCTGTCCAACGTGGTCAGCACGCAAGCGCAGAGAAAAACGCAATAGGCGCCGAAGATCCACGGATGCTCCGCCGCGTTGGCGTGGAGCAGGCGCATCACCGTGTCGTGCCCGTAGACATGCCCGCCCAGTCCGGTGCGGAGAAACTCGGCGCCGCCGATGCCCAGCGCCCAGAGCGCGAGCAGGCCGTGGAAAACGAGCAGCAGGAAAAATTGCAGCGCCCCGACGAGATAGGCGGCAGCCACCGAAACGCGTTCGCGGTGCATCTGGATGGCGCGTTGCCACTGCTGCAGATCGAGCCACGGGCCGAGCAGGAAGCCGACGATGATCGGCACGGCGAAACCCCAGAAATTCCAATCGTCGGTCGGAAGTTTTTCCACGGCGACGGGCGGCAAGCCGTTGGAAAGTCTGGATGGCGCGGACCACAAAATGGCGATGGCGCCGGCCAGGATGAGAAAAATGACGCCGTGGCTCCACTTGATGCGGCGGATGTTGAACTCCTCGCCGAAGAGAATGCCCGCCGCGAGAATGACCAGCAGGATGAGCGGCAGGTAAAGCACCTCCGGCGAGAGTCCGAGCGGCATCCATCCGTAGCGGATGAGAGCAAAGACGGTCAGGGTGATGGCGATGAGTTGGTAGAGGAAAAAAACGAGGCGGAATGGCCGCGACCATGAGGTGAAGAACTTGCCCAGCGATTCCGATCCTCCCTGTTGCCGCCGCGCGAGATGGTGGGTGATGAACCCGAAGACGATCAGGCCTAGGCAGTTCGGAATGGCGAAGCTGAGCAGGCCGAAAAGACCGAACTGGGTGGTGAATTGGACGGAAAAAAACAGGCCCAGTCCCCACATCCAGGAGAGTGCGACCGTGTTGCCCCAAAGAAGGGTGTTGAACCAGCGGGGAGGTTTGAGTTCGGAGGCCGGCATATTTGGAGACTTGAAGACTACCACGGCAACCGTGCCTTGCCCAATACTCGCTCCACCCTAGTAGCTGTGCGGGGTGAGTTTCACCTTCCCCCGGAAAATGTAATAGACGCTTGCCGTGTAGGCGAGGACGACAGGGACGCCCAGGAGGGCGATGATGAACATGATCCAGTGCGTTTTCGCAGTCGAAGCGGCGTTGTAAATGGTGAGGCTGTTTTCCGGGTTTGGCATGGAGAGAACCATGTTGGGATAGACGGTCAGACCGAAGAGCGTCATGAGCAGGACCATGGCGCCGCAGGAGGAAAGGAAGGCGGCGAATTCGTTGCCCTTGCGGTTCTGCCTGGGGATGTTCATCACGACTAGGACGTTGAGCGCGAACACGGCCAGTATCCAAGGCCGCGCGCGCACGATGTCGAGCAGATGCGGCGCGTAAACGAACGTCGCCACGTTGAGGATGATGTAGAAAAAAAGGAAGATACCGATGGTGCGGTTGACCCAGCCACGCACCCGGGCCTGCAGTTCGCCCCCGGTTTTCATCACGAGATAGATGGATCCGTGCATGGCAAAAAGCGCGATGGTGGTGACGCCGAGTATCAGGGCGTAGGGATTGAGCAGGTGGAAGAATCCGCCGATGTAGTTGCCCCGCGCGTCGAGCGGGATGCCTTGCAGAATGTTGCCCATGGCCACGCCGATGAGAAAACTGGAGACGATGCTGCCGACGGAAAAGCCGACATCCCACATCGTCCGCCACCATTTCCATTCCTCTTTGCTCCGGAATTCGATGGCCACCGCGCGGAAAATCAGCGCGCAGAGCAGCGCCATGAACGCGAGGTAGAATCCGGAAAACACCGTGGCATAGACCATGGGAAAGGCGGCGAAGAGCGCGCCACCACCGGTGACGAGCCAGACCTCGTTGCCATCCCACACGGGACCGATGGCATTGAGAAACATCCGCCGGTCTTCGTCCTTTTTGACGAAGAGATGCAGCGCACCGACCCCGAGGTCGAATCCGTCGAGCATGGCGTAGCCCGTGAAGAGCACGCCGACCAAGATGAACCAGACGGTGTTGAGTTCCATGGCGTGATCAACCGGCCGCGCGCGCCTGTCCTTTGCGCCGTTCCACCATGGCGATCCAGCTGGCCGGCATTTCCTCGCTGTCCTCCTCGCTGTCCGGCCCTTTCTGGATCTTGCGCGTCAGCAAGTAGAGGAACACGGCGAAAAGCAGCGCGTAAATGAAAGTGAACATGACGAGGGAAGCCAGCACCTGGTTGGCCGTGACCACTTCGCTCAAACCCTGCGAGGTGCGCATGAGGTTGTAGACGATCCACGGCTGGCGTCCCATTTCCGCGGTGAACCACCCGGCTTGGTTGGCGATCTGCGGTCCGAGCACGGAAAGAATGAGAACGAGGTAAAAGGCGCGGACCAGCGGGTTGGACGCATCGAAGAGCCATCCGCGCCACCAGAGAAGCATGCCGAGCCACGCGATGCCGATCAGCGCCATGCCGATGGCGATCATCAAGTGGTAAAGTTGGAACACCGGCTGCACCGCCGGCCAATCCGCCTCGGGAAAAGCGTCGAGCCCGGTGACCACCGTGTTGGTTGATCCGCCGACCAAATAGCTGAGCATCCCGGGAATCTGCAGCCCGACCGTCTCCTTCTTCTCCATGTCGACGTAGCCGGCGATCATCATGGGGACGTCGGCCTGCGTTTGGAAAACACCTTCCATCGCCGCGAGCTTGGCCGGTTGGTTTTTGGTCACGCCGTCGGCGGACTTGGCCCCGGTGGCGAGTTGGAGAAGCGAAGCGACCGCCGCGACGCAAAGCCCGATCTTCAGCGAGGACGCGGCGAATTCCTTGTGCCGTCCGCGCAGGAGGTAGAACGCGCTGATGCTGATGACGAGAAACGCGCCGGCCTGCCAGCAACCGACGAGGGTGTGGGAGAGACGGTCCATCGACGACGGATTGAAGACCATGGCCCAGAAATCGTGGATGACGGCACGCGAGTTGAGGATCTGGTCGGCATCGGGCGCGAAGCCTGGGGGCATGATTTCTCCTTTGTATTCGATGGAAAATCCGGCCGGCGTCTGCATCCACGAATTGGCCACCACGATCCACACCGCGCTGAAGTGCGCGCCGAGGCAGACCATGACGGTGGCGAAGAAATGCAGTTTCGGTCCGACTTTGTTCCAACCGAAGAGAAGGATGGCGAGGAAGCCCGACTCCAGGAAAAAAGCGAAGATGCCTTCGGCGGCCAAGGCGCTTCCGAACACGTCGCCGACGAAACGCGAATAGGCAGCCCAGTTCGTCCCGAATTCGAATTCCATGACGATGCCCGAGGCAACGCCGATGGCGAAGGTCAGCCCGAAGATGCGCGTCCAATAGCGCGCCATGTTGTGGTAGCGCACGTGCCCCGTCTTGAGCCACATGGCCTCCATGATGACGAGAATCACGCCGAGGCCGATGCTCAGCGGGGGGTAAAGGTAGTGGAACGCGATGGTGAACGCGAACTGGATCCTCGAGAGGATTTCAACATCCATGGACGCGCGAACTCTAACCAAGTCACCGCGGGCTCACGAGGGAAGATTTAGGTGGATCGCGCCGTCCCGGCGCGATGGATCGGAAAAGAAATTGCGATGGGGACATCGCGATCCACCTTCTTACTCTGCGGGGACAAGCCTGACCACTTTGCCCGGATTGTCGTACACGACGTGAAGAAATCCATCGTCAAACGCGCGCACATCGCGGATGCGTCCGGTGCCCTGCAGGACGATTTCCTGCTGCATCACGGCGGCGCCGTCCAGTTCCATGCGCACCAGTTTCTCGGAGGCCAGTCCGCCGGCAAAAAGATTTCCGCGCCAACGGGGGAATTTGTCCCCGCGGTAAAGCGCCAGGCCGGAAGCGGCGATGACCGGAGTCCATTGCACCACCGGATCCTCCATGCCGGGCAACGACTTGTTTTTCGTGATGGTTGTTCCGTTGTAATTGATGCCGTGGCTGGCGAGCGGCCATCCGTAGTTGGCGCCTTTGCGGATGATGTTGAGTTCGTCCCCTCCGCGCGGACCGTGCTCCGTTTCCCAGAGCCGGTCGGTCGCCGTGTCGTAGAACAATCCCTGCGGATTGCGCACGCCGAGCGCCCAGATGGACGGCATGGCACCTTTTCGTCCGACAAACGGGTTGTCTGCGGGAATGGCGCCGTCGTCGCGCAAGCGGTGGATCTTGCCCGTCACGCTGGACAAACTTTGCGCCAGGTTTTCCGGGGTGGTCGGGCCGCCGCGATCGCCGATGGAAAAGAAAACATGCCCGCGTCCGTCGAAGACGATACGGCATCCGAAATGCAAACCCGTGGCCGAGGCTTGATCGGCCGGCGGATCAAAGACCATTTCCAAATCCTCGAACCGGTCGTTCCTCAACCTGGCCCGCGCGACGGCCGTCATCGATCCGCCATCCAACGGCTTGGCGTAGGCCAGATAGATCCATCCGTTTTCCGCGTAATCCGGGTGCAGTGCGATATCGAATAGTCCGCCCTGTCCTTTGACCACGACCGGCGGAACGCCGGCGATTTCCGTCTTCGCTCCGTTTTCCGCGATGCGGAAAACCTTTCCCCCGCGCTCGGTGACGAGAAAATCGCCATCGGGGAGTTTCGCCAAGGCCCACGGATGTTCGAAACCTTCGGCCACGGTTTCGATGCGGAAGCGGTGCGCGGACGAGAGGATCGCGTCCGATGCCGGACACACCGCGGCAAGCGACAGGAGCAACAGGAGCGCGCGCTTCATGGTGGTCCAACCTCATCCAATCCGGCCGAGCCGTCGAAACGAAAAACGGCGCGTTTGTTGCCCAGCGGAGGATCTGCCGGCGTGTTGTTTCGCCACGGGGCCGCCGTCACATTCGGCTGTTTCTGATCGGCGGCGCTCATCATCCATGAAGCACCGGCGCCGGCCAACGCGCTGAGCGGTGTGTTTCCGGTGGGGGGCTTACCCGGCGTGGTTACGCGCCCGAAGGGATTGAGCACCGCACTGCCGTTGGTGATCGCCGTGTTCATGACATAGACACGCATCGCGTTCTTGTCCTTCGGTTCGGCCAGTCTTCCGTAGGCGCGCGGCATGAGCGGAGTGACGAGATACTTTCCGGCCCGGCCATCGATGCCGAGAAATGTGGCGCACTCGGTGACGATGCGTCCGCCGCGGTCCTCTTCGTATTCGAGCACTTGACCCGGAAAGAGCGGCGGGAGAAGTCCGTTGTGGTCAGACGGATAGTGCAGCACCGCCGAGCCCATCTGGCGGATCTTGGCCAGGGCATCGGCGCTATTCGCTCGCGCGATCATCCCCGGCACCACGCCCGCCGCCAAGCCGGCGAGTACCGCGATGATGGCGATGGCCACAAGCAGTTCGACCAAAGTAAAACCCGCGCGCACCCGGACAATGTTCCCGCGGATCGTGTCCTTGCCAAGCTGCAGCCGTGCCGACTGATGCCGCACGAACCCTTTTGTCAGACGCGGGAAGCCTGATCCGCCGCGCGCTGTTGCGGCAAAACGGGGACGAGGATGCCGGAAAAACGCCCGGCACCCTCGGTTCCTTGATCGCCGGTTTGCCGCGGCGAACGGCCCTGTGTTTGCCGCGTTAGCGGAACCCGCCCGCGAACTGGGCGACGGCCGGTTGGGCCTGCTGGGCCGGACGGTTCACGCACGCCGGGTCGTTGCAGACTCCGTAGAGCGTGAGCGAGTGGCGCTTGACCGTGAAGCCGGCAGGAGCCAGCTGGTCGATGCCCGAGGTGCATGCTTCCACCTCGAACACTCTCTGGCAGTGCTCGCAGAGGAAATGATGGTGATGCTGCGGGTGCTTGCGCTCGTAATGAGGCGGGGCGCCCGGGATCTCCACGACCTCGACCGCGCCCATATCCATGAGGATACGGAGGGCCCGGTAAACGGTTGCGATGCCCAACCCCGGTGAGAGGGAGCGGGCAACAGTCCAGATTTCGGCTGGCGTCATTGGGCGTCCGGCGTCCTCCAGCGTTTTCTGGACGGCGGACCTTTGTCTTGTGGCGTAGTTCATATTTGTTGGCGTCTCCGTGAGTGAGGCACGGAGGACGAGGCAACGTTCTTCCGCTAGGGTGAATTTGCAAACTTTTTCTTGCAGTGTTACAAATCCGCTTTAGCCTCTGATAAAGCATTACCGATTTGCGACTCATATGAAGATCACTTCCCGCGCTCTGCTTGCGGGCCTGCTTGTTTGCGCGGCGCTCGGTCCGTGCCGCACACTCGCTGCCGTCCGTGTCGTCACATCTTTCTACCCGGTCTATGTCGCCGCCCTCAACGTGATCGAAGGTGTGGAGGGCGCCGAGGCCCACAACTTGGCCAGCCCGCACATCGGCTGTCTGCACGACTACCAACTGACGGCCGGCGATGCGCGCAAGCTCTCCGATGCCGACCTGCTCATCGTCAACGGCGCCGGAATGGAGTCCTACGTGGGAAAAATCCGCGCGCAGTATCCGGGCCTGAAAATCGTCGAGGCCTGCCAAGGTATTCCGCTCCTCGGCGGCAACCCGCACGTGTGGGTCAGCCCGGCCGGCGCGCGCGCGCAGGTCGACAACATCGCGCGCGCCCTCTCGGACGCCGACCCGACGAACGCCGCGCGCTACGCCGCCAACGCGGCGGCCTACAACGGTCGGCTCGCGGCACTGGAAACACGCATGAAGTCGGAACTCGCCCCGCTCGCCGGGACGCCCGTGGTCGCGCAGCACGATTCTTTTCCTTACCTGGCGCGAGACTTGGGCTTGGAGGTGGTCGGCGTGATCGAGGAGGGGCACGGCCACGAGCCCGATGCCGCCGAGTTCGCGCGCACCATAGACCTCGTCCGCGACAAAAAAGTGAAGGTCATCTTCTCCGAGCCGCAATATTCCGACCGTCTCGCGCAAACCTTGGCCCGCGAGAGCGGCGCCACCGTCCTTCAACTCGACCCGGTCGCGCAGGGGCCGTCCGAACCCGTCCGCGCGCGCGGCGCATGGCTCGAGGCCATGGAGAAGAATCTTTCCGTGTTGCGCGGCGTCTTGCGCTGATAGTTTCGCGCCGTGCAACTCCCGCCCGACAATGCACCGGCCCATCACGGCGTGGCCCCGCACCGTTGCGGGGAGTGTTGCACCACGCTGAAAGGCATCGGCGTCCGCCACAATGGCAAGGCCGTGCTCGAGGACATCGACCTGCATCTGCACTGCGGCGAACTGACCGCCGTGGTCGGCGAAAACGGCGCGGGCAAAACCACGCTGATCAAGTGCCTGCTCGGGGAAATCCCGCACAGCGGCGAAGTGCACTTTCTCGACGCGGCGCACCGGCGGCCGGACAGTCCGGTCATCGGCTACGTCCCGCAGCACAGCAGCTTCGACAAAGACGCGCCGGTCAGCGTGCTCGATCTTTTCGCCGCATCGCTCGCCGAGCGTCCCGCCTGCCTCGGTGTGTCGCGTGCGGTGCGCGACGCGGCGCTTGAAGGACTGCGCCGGACCGGCGCGGAAGATTTGATCGACCGCCGGGTCGGCACGCTCTCCGGCGGGGAATTGCAGCGCGTGCTCCTCGGGCTCGCCCTCACGCCCGTGCCGAACATTCTCGTGCTCGACGAACCGATGTCGGGCGTGGACCACAGCGGACGCGAACAATTCTACGAACTGCTATCGCACCTGCGCCGCGAATACGACTTTGCCGTGCTGCTCGTGTCGCACGACCTTGCCGCGCTGGCGCGTTTCGCCGACCGCATGGTTTTTCTCGACCGCCGCATCGTTTGCGAGGGTCCGCCGGCCGAAGTGCTGCGCGATCCGCGCGTGCGCGAGGCTTTCAGTCTTCATTCCGTCGCATGATCGAGTCCGTCTTTGCTCCCTGGCACGCCGCCGTCTCGGCCCTTCCTTTCGAATGGGCGCGCTACGGCTTCATGCGCCTCGCCCTGCTCGCCGTGCTGCTCGTGTCACCCCTTCTCGGCGCGCTCGGCACCGTGGTGGTGGCCAACCGCATGGCCTTTTTCTCCGAGGCCATCGGGCATGCCGCCTTCACGGGCATCGCTTTGGGCGTGTTGCTCGGGTTGACCGATCCGCTTTGGTCCATGATCGGCTTCGCGCTGCTCCTCACCCTGGCGGTGACGTGGTTCCGTCGCCGCGGCGGATTGTCGTCGGATACCGCCATCGGACTGGTCATGGCCTTCACGGTCTCGCTCGGCATCGTCATTCTTTCGCGGGGAGGGGACTTTGCCCGCTACACCAATTTTCTCATCGGCGACATGCTCGCCATCACCGGCCGCGATGTCGCCGTCCTCGCCGTGCTCGGGCTCGTTGTCTTCGCCTTGTTTTTCTTTTTCTTCAACCGCCTGCTGCTGGCCACGCTGAGTCCGGCCATTGCGCGCAGCCGCGCGAAACGCGCCGGCGCGGCGGAACTCGCTTTCGCCTGCCTGCTCGCCGTGGTCGTGACCTGCGCTTTGCCGTGGATCGGCATCCTCGTCATCAATGCGCTGCTGATCCTCCCCGCCGCCGCAGCCAGAAACCTCGCGCGCAACACCGCGCAGTTTTTCGCCTGGACGGTTGCCGTTTCCGTTCTCGCGGGCATCGCCGGGCTCATCGTCTCGTTCTACGCTTCGACCGCGACCGGGGCGACCATCGTGCTTATCGCCATGGGATTCTATCTGCTCACCCTCGTGCGGCGCGCCGCGTCGTGAAAAACAAGATCATCGCCCTCCACGGATTCCTCGGCCGCGGCAGCGATTGGGACGCGGTGAGGGCCGCGTCGAAGTCTGCCTTGGATTGGCAATGTCCGGATCTTTTTGCCCCGGGTGCGCCGCGCTTCACTGCGCCGGAGTTCGATCGTCCTTGCTGGCTGGCCGGCTATTCCTTCGGCGCGCGGCTCGCGCTGCGTTGGATGCAGGAGGCGCCGGACCGCTATCTCGGCGCGTTGCTCGTCTCGGCCAATCCGGGAAATTTCCGGACCGACGAGGAGCGAATGTTCCGGCAGGCAGCCGACAAAACTTGGGCCGAAAAGTTTCGCCGGCGGCCTTGGACCGGGGTGATCGGCGAGTGGAATGCGCAGCAGGTGTTCGAGGCGGATGCCGCGGTGACGCGCGACGAGAACGATTTCGATCGCGAAAAACTTGCCGTAGCGCTCGAGGAGTTTTCCGTCGCCGCGCAATTCACCGATCCGCTGCGGTTGCCATCGCGCTTGATCTGGCTGGCCGGGGCGCGGGACGAGAAGTTCTGCGGGTTGCTCGACGATATGCGCCACGCGGGCTTTCCCGGCACCTTTCTGCGCGTGGACGATGCGGGGCACAGGTTGCTCCTCTCGGCGCCCGGGGCGGTGGCCACCGCTCTGGATGATCTGGTTGCTTGATTCCGGGGCGCCGGAAAGCGGACGCTCTCGGCGATGACCAAGCTGATCTACGCAGCCAGCCCGGACTCGGCGGACATGCTTTACGCCACGGGGTTTGCCGCGCCGGATCCGTTCGTCTTTCTGCAGCACCGGGGAAAAACCACCGTCGTCCTCAACGATCTCGAAATCGACCGCGGTCGTCGCGAGGCGGAAGCCGATGAGATTTTGTCCGCATCGGATCTCGGTCGCGACTTCGGCAGCACATCGCCCGCCATCATTGCCGCAGGCCTCCTCCTCCGGCGGAAAATCCGCCGCGTCGAAGTGCCGTCCGACTTTCCGCTCGGCATGGCCCGCACGCTGGAGAAAGCGGGCATCAAAGTTTTGCCGGTCGACGGACATTTCTGGCCGGAGCGCGAGACCAAGTCCGAGCGCGAATTGCGGGATATCGGCAAAGCCCTGCGCATCACCGCGGCCGGTTTGCTCCGCGCGGTCGAGGTCTTGCGCGCCGCCAAGATCGGGCGCGGGTCCTTGCTCAAATGGGGCGGTAAAACTTTGACCAGCGAAGTCGTCCGCGCCGAATGCGACTCCGCGGTGCTGCATGCCGGCGGCGTGCCCGGCGGAACGATCGTGGCCGGCGGAGCACAGGCCTGCGATCCGCACGAACGCGGACACGGTCCGCTCCGCGCGCATGAACTGATCATTCTCGATGTCTTTCCGCGCGATGCTCGCACCGGATTTTTCGGCGACTTGACGCGCACGGTGGTGAGGGGACGGGCAAACGAAGCGCAGAAGAGGCTCTGGCAAACGGTCTGCGCAGCGCAAAAGATGGCCATCCGCGCGATCAAGCCCCGCGTCAAAGGCGCGGCCGTGCACAAGGCGGTGCAAAATTTTTTCGCCGCGCACGGATACCCCACGGAAAAAAAGCGCGGACGCTGGATCGGATTTTTCCACGGCACAGGCCACGGGCTCGGACTCGATCTGCACGAGGAACCGCGCATCGCCGCGACCGTTTTCCGACCGGGGCAGGTCTTTACCGTCGAGCCCGGACTCTACTATCCGGGCATCGGAGGGGCGCGGCACGAAGATGTCGTCGCGGTGACCCGGTCGGGATGCCGCCTTCTTTCCAAGCTGGCTGTGCCGCTGGAGTTGTGATTTTTTTGAACGTGAGAGTCCGATATTTGTCTCAAGCCACACCTGAACCATGAGCCCTTCCACCTACCTCGTCCTTATCGGCGTCCCGCTCGTCTTGGGTCTCTATGCCCAGATGCGTGTTTCCGGCGCTTTCGGAAAATACAAAAAGGTCGCCGCGACTTCCGGTGTCACCGGAGCGCAGGCCGCGCGCGAGATCCTCAATGCCGCGCAGATCCACGATGTCGAAGTCCGCGAAATCAACGACATGCTCGGTGACCATTACGATCCGTCGAAGAAACGGCTGTGCCTGTCCTCCGACGTCTATCACACACCCAGCGTCGCCGCGCTCGGCATCGCCGCGCATGAAGCGGGCCACGCCATCCAGCACGCCCGCGCTTACGCCCCGCTCAAATGGCGCATGGCCATCGTGCCGGCCACGCAGTTCGCCTCGCAGATTCTCCCGCTGGTCATCATCGGCGGCTTCATGTTCCACATCACCGGTCTGATCACGCTCGGCATCCTTTGCTACGCCGTGCTCGCCGTGTTCCAATTGATCACGCTGCCCGTCGAATTCGACGCCTCCAAACGCGCCAAGGTCATCCTGCAACAAATGGGCATGATCCAACCGGGGGGCGAGGCGGCCGGCGTGAACAAAGTCCTCGATGCCGCCGCCCTGACTTACGTTGCCGCCTTCGTCGCCGCGCTGGGGAACTTGGCCTATCTCCTGATGGCGCGGCGGCATGAGTAATCGCGGTTCTGCCTCTCCTGCGGTCGCCCTGACCATCGCCGGCTCCGATTGTTCCTGCGGCGCCGGCGCGCAGGCAGACCTGAAAACTTTCGGCGCCTTCGGTGTCTACGGACTCTCTGCCATCACCTGCGTGGTGTCGGAAGTGCCGAACTGCGTCGAGCACGTGCAGGCCGTGAAGCCCGAGGTGCTTCGTTCGCAAATCCGGATCCTTTTCGAAAATTATCCGATCGCAGCGGTGAAAACCGGGATGCTTTACTCGCGTCCTCTTCTTCGCGTTGTCGCGGAAGAACTGGCCGACCGACTCGGCATGTTCCACCTCGTGGTCGATCCGGTCATGGTGGCGAGCAGCGGCGATCCGCTGCTCAAGAAAGACGCGGTCCGCGCCTACCAAGAGGAACTGCTCCCCCTGTCCGACGTGATCACGCCGAATCTCGACGAGGCGGCCGTCTTGCTCGGCCGGCGCATCGCCAGTCGCCGGGCCATGGATGCGGCCGCACGCGAGCTGCACGCGCGATACGGCGCCGCGGTCGTGCTCAAAGGCGGACACCTCCGCGGGAGCAAAGCGGTCGATATTCTCTGCGACCGGCATGGCGTGCGCGAATTCGTGCTGCCTTATCTGCGCGGACGCGAGACGCACGGAAGCGGGTGCACCCTCTCCGCAGCCATCGCCGCAGGGCTCGCGCGCGGCCGGTCCTTGTCCGCTTCGGTCGAGGCCGCCAAAAAATTTCTTCATCGCGGCATCGCGCGTCAGCTCGTTTGGCGCCGCGGCAAAAAGCGGACCGGAGCCGTCCGACATTCATGACCGCTCTCGTCGTCGGCGGGGGAGGTCGCGAGCACGCGCTCGTTTGGAAGCTGGCCCAAAGTCCGCGCGTCGATCGCATTCTCTGCGCGCCCGGCAATGCCGGCACGGCGGCACTGGCGGAAAATGTCCCGGTCAAAACGACCGATCTCGATGGCATCGTAGACTTGGCCCGGCGGGAAAAAGTCGGTCTCGTCGTCGTCGGCCCGGACGATCCGCTGGCCGCCGGATTGGTCGACCGTTTGCAGGCCGCGGGCATCCGCGCCTTCGGTCCAAGCGCTTCGGCCGCGCGCTTCGAGGCCTCGAAAAGTTTCGCCAAAGATTTCATGCGACGGCACGGCATCCCGACGGCCGCTGCGGAGAAATTCACCGATTTCGAATCCGCGCGCGCCTATGCACGCGGACAAAACTATCCGCTCGTCATCAAGGCCGACGGCCTCGCTTTGGGCAAGGGCGTGACCATCGCGGAGGATTTTCCCGCGGCCGAGCGCGCCTTAAGCGAGGCTCTCGTGGAGAAAATTTTCGGCGACGCGGGGAACACGGTCGTCATCGAGGAATTTCTTTCCGGACGCGAGTGTTCCGTGCATGCGCTCGTCGACGGTCACTCGTGGCTGATGTTTCCCGACGCGCGCGATCACAAGCGGGCGCTCGACGGCGACCGCGGACCGAACACCGGCGGCATGGGAACACTGAGCCCTTCCGGCCGCGTGGACGATGCGCTGCGCGCGCGGATCGAAAAAGAAATCCTCGCGCCTTTTGTCCGCGGGTTGAAGGAGGACGGCATCGATTTCCGCGGCATGCTTTTCCCCGGGCTGATGCTCACGGCCGATGGACCCAAAGTGCTCGAGTTCAACGCGCGCTTCGGTGATCCGGAAACGCAGGTCCTCTTGCCGCGCTTGAAAAGCGACCTCGTCGACTTGCTCGAAGCAACGATCGACGCCCGTCTCGATTCGGTGCGCGCCGAGTGGGATCCGCGCGCGGCCTGTTGCGTGGTCATGGCCTCGGGCGGATACCCGGGCGGATACAAAACCGGAGTTTCCGTCGACGGCCTCGACAGCTGCGGGGCGCTCGTTTTCCACGCGGGCACCAGACGGGAAGGGGATCGTGTCGTCACTTCCGGCGGCCGGGTTCTCGGGGTCGCGGCTTTGGGCCATACTGCGGCCGATGCCATCCAGTCGGCTTACGGCGCGGTGCGGCGGATTCGTTTTGATAATGCCGCGTGGAGAACCGACATTGGTTCACCCGACCCGGCATGAACAGATTCGCGTTGCTTCTTTTTCTCGCGCCGCTCGTCGCGCGCGCGCAGGAACCGTCGCCTTCTCCCGCCGCCGCACCCTCTCCGGTGGCCGCGCAGGAGGAGATGGACTCCTATGAGCGGCTCGAAACGCTCGACGCCGCCCAAATCAAACTCGCCACGGAAACCATCCGGGCCAATCACGCCGAGGCTGCAGCGCTCGACGAAACGGGAATGGCGCGCGCCACGCTGCGCGGCCTGCTCGACGGCTTTTACCCCGGCGCGGAATTGACCGGCGGCGAGCCCGCCAAGACCGAACCCTCGCCGTTCCGTGCCGAGATTCTCGACGGGCGCGTCGGCTACGTTCGCCTC
>JAFMJK010000030.1 GCA_017853515.1 Chthoniobacterales bacterium
GCGGGCCCTACCAACAACGCTCTACCGATAAATCCACGACCTTTTGGTGTTTGGTCTAACTGCTGTGAGGCAGGCTGGTGGTGTATACGAGTGTCGGGTTACTGCTGCTGGGCCTGCGCTTGCTGGCCGCTGTCGAAAGCGCGCACGGAATGTCCGCGCAGGAAATCGGCTGCCGTCATGGGACGCCCACCGGGCAATTGCAGTTCCAAAATATCGAGCAGTCCCCCTCCGCCGCATCCGACACACAATCCGCCGGCGATGGCACCCGGAGCCGCGCTGCCGTGCACCGCGATCGCGCGGTGAACTTTCGCCGTGAGCGTTTGCCCGCCGGCCAAGATGAGGCCGGCCTGCGAACCCGGCCACGGATGCATGGCCCGGACGCGAAGCGCGATCTCTTCCGCCGATCGCGACCAGTCGATGCGGCCCGAGGCCCGGTCGAGTTTGGGCGCATAAGTGGCCAGGCTCTCGTCCTGCTTTGTACGCGGCGCGGTTCCTTCGCCAATCAACTGCACGGATTCCCGCAAGACATCCGGCGCGAGTGCAGCAAGGCGGTCATGCAGCGAACCTGCCGTCTCGTCCGGCGCGATGGCGATTTCCCGCCGCAAAAGCGTGTCGCCGGTGTCCAGGCCGGCGTCCATCCACATCGACGTGATCCCGCTGGCACGATCGCCGGCAAGAATGGCGGCGTGGACCGGCGCGGCACCGCGGTGACGCGGCAAGAGCGAGGCGTGGAGATTGAGTGCCCCGAGGCGCGGGACGTCGAGAAGCGATTGCGGCAGGATTTGTCCGTAGGCCATGACGACGAGCAGGTCGGGCACGAGGGCCGCGATGTGCGCCACCGCCTCGCTGGCGCGAACTTTGGGCGGTTGGAAAACTTCCACCCCGCGCGCCACGGCGAGCTCTTTGATCCGGGAGGCGCGCACGGACATGCCGCGCCCTGCGGCGCGGTCGGGTTGGGTTATGACCGCGCGCAATTCGATGCCGCTGGCGCCAAGCAGCCACTCGAGCGAGGGCACGCCGATGTCACCACTGCCGAGATAGACAATTTTCACCGGACATCACCTCCGGCCGCGGGCGCGCGGCATGGTCCGCCTTTGCAGCAATTCACCAGCCGTGATTTCGCGCTGTCCTACGGAATCGGCGCAACCGGTGCACAGATAATCGTAGATTTCCTTGTCGGGAAGGACGAGGAGGAGTCGCTCTCTGACCGGCATAGCTTGGCCGCAGCGGCGGCAAAAAAGACTGCTGGCGCGCAGGCTTTCGAACTGCCCGCTCATGTCACCGCACTGAAACCTTCCTCCCCGAAATGGTTGCGGCGGTCGTCGACCAGAACTTGGACGATTGTTCCGAGGACATCGACGGGAGATTGCATGGCATCGACATGCACGATGCGGTCCTCTCCGTAGTAGGCCAAAAGCGGCCGCGATTCTTGGTCGTAGGTCTCGAGGCGGTGGCGGATGACTTCCTCGTTGGCATCGTCGAAACGGTTGTCGCGCAAGGCACGGCGCTTGAGGCGCTCGACCAATTTGGCGCGGTCAGGGCAGGAGAGATGAAAGATGCGCCGCACGCGGACGGTGTCATCGAGCATCTGCGCCTGATGAACGTTGCGCGGGATTCCGTCGAGGACGAGAAAATCGTGATCGGGGTGAAAGGCGTGCGACTCGACGCTTTGGTCGATGCGGATTTTCCAGAGTTGGACGGTGATTTCGTCCGGCACGAGTTCGCCGCGGCTGGAATACTCGAGGAATTTCTGCCCGAGCGGGGTGCGCAGATCGAGCGCCCGGAAGACATCGCCGCAGGCGCAATGGTAATAGCCGGGAACTGTGCCGAGGGCGCGGCCTTGCGTGCCTTTGCCGCTGCCGGGGGCGCCGAAAATGAGATAGGTTTGGTATTTGCTCATGGTGGGAAGTCGGGCAAACCGCGACTTTAGCGGCAACGGCGCGAAACACAACGTGCCTTTGCACTGGGCGCTCCTTGACACCCGCGGGACCGCGCCGTAAGCAGTCTCTCCGCCCTCCTCTCGTGCACACCGAAGAACAGATCCTGGAAATTCTTTTGGACCAGTTCCGCGTGACCAAGGATCAGGTGGCGGCGGCGCGAGACAACCACCCGGGGGCGGCGATCCTCGCGGCACTGCAGGAGGACGGCGCGGTGCAGAGCCGCGATCTCCACGAGGCCATCGCCCATTTCCACAGCCTGAGTTTCTGCGACTTGGAGGATGGCGAGATCCTCGCGCGCGTCCGCGAACTGCGCGGCGCCATTCCCGGCGATGTGGCGCGTCGCCACCGCATTCTGCCGCTGCGCCAGACAGAGCACGGCATCCAGGTTCTCATCGGCGACCCGATGGACTTCGAGACTTTCGACACGGTGCCGGTCCTGCTGAAGACCGAGGTCGAGTTCCTCTACGCGGATCCCGAGCGCGTCGAAGAACTGGTTACCGAGCTCTACCCGCGCGAGGAGGGACTGGTCGCGGCCGGCATGGACGCGGAAGCGGGAGGCGTGGCCACGGAAGACGATGCCGCCGTGATCAAACTGGTGCAGGATTTCCTCGAGAAGGCCCAAGAGATGCGCGCGAGCGATATCCATCTGGAACCCGTCGACGAGGGCTTCCGTGTCCGGTTCCGCATCGACGGCGAGCTCGAGCAATACAAGATGCTTCCGCAGACCCTGCAGAGCGCCGTGATCAGCCGCCTGAAAATCATGACGGAGACCATGAGCATCGACGAGAAGCGCGTCCCGCAGGACGGGCGCATCCAGTGCCAGGTCCGCGGCAAAGATCTGGATCTGCGCGTTTCCACCATCCCCACTTCGCAGGGCGAGGCGATCGTCATGCGTCTTCTCGACCAATCGACGCTTTCCATCACCCTGCCCGACCTCGGGTTCATGAGCGAGGACCAGGAGTATTTCCGCGGCCTGATCAAACTGGCCGACGGCATCATTCTCGTCACCGGTCCGACCGGATCGGGCAAGACCACGACGCTCTACGCCTGTTTGTCGGAGATCAACGACGAGAGCCGCAAAATCATCACGGTGGAAGACCCGATCGAATACGTCATGCCCGGCGTCAACCAGGTCCATGTCAAAGCGGACATCGGCATGACCTTCGCCCGCGCCCTGCGGTCCATCCTGCGCCAGGCCCCGAACGTCATCATGATCGGCGAGATTCGCGATATCGAGACGGCGGGCATCGCCATCAACGCGTCCCTCACCGGCCACCTCGTGCTCTCGACGCTGCACACCAACGACGCCCCCAGCGCCATCGCCCGCCTGATCGATATCGGAGTGAAACCGTTCCTTGTTTCCAGCGCGGTGCGCGCGGTCATGGCCCAGCGTCTCTGCCGCCGGCTCTGCGCTTCCTGCAAACAGCCGGCCACGCTGACCGAGGCGGAGATGATCGCGCTGCGCCTCGATCCCGAGCAACTGGCCGACGCGAAAATTTACCAACCGAAAGGCTGCGAACGTTGCCGGTTCACCGGCTACAAGGGGCGGTTGGGCATCTTCGAGATTTTCAAAGTCGACGACGAAATGCGGCAGATGATCAACCGCATGGGGGATGGCGAGGACCGCTCGGAGCAAGTGAGCACGGTGCAGTTGCGCAAGCGGGCCCGCGAACAGGGCATGCGCACTTTGCGCGAGGACGGATTCCAGAAGGTCTTCGCCGGCCTGACCACCTTCGATGAAGTGCTCGCCGTGACCATGGGGGACAACGACTGACATGGACCCTCACCTCGTCCTCACCACACTGGCCGATCAGGGCGTGATCAGTCCCTCGCAATCGGAGGAATTGCTCGCCGCCGTCCAGCAAAGCGGGCGCGCACCCGAGGACTTCCTGGTCAACGACGGCCACGTCGATGAGCACGCCTTCTACGGGGCGATCGCCAATTCCGTCGGCGCGAACTACATCGATCTCTCCGATTTCGAACTGGAGCCGCGCCTGCGCGACAAAATCCCGGTCGGCCTGGCGCGGTTGCACCGCGCCCTGCCCGTGGCCGAGATCGACGGCACGCTCTACGTCGCGCTTTCCGATCCCTTCGACACGGAAAAGCTTTCCGAACTCCGCTTCGCCCTGAACCAGAATCTCCAGGTCAGCGTGGCCCCGATCGCGCAGGTCGAGCATCTCATCGGGAAATACTACGACTCCATCGACTTTGCCGCCGAGGGTTTCACCTCGCTCACCCAGATGCGGGAAAAACTGAGCGAACTCTCGGCGAAGGCCGCGGGCACGATGACCGACGAGGAACGCGCCCAATATGTCATGCAGATTGTCGACAAACTCATCGACATCGGCATCAACGCCAAGGCGAGCGACATCCACTTCGAACCCTTCGAGGAATTCATGGACGTCCGCATGCGCGTCGACGGGACGCTCAAATCCCTTCTCACCAGCGCCGACCGCAAGGCCTACCGCACGATCCGCAGCGAGCTGATCTCGCGGGTGAAGATCATCTCCAACCTCAACATCGCCGAGAGCCGCCTGCCGCAGGACGGGCGCATCCAGCGGACTGTCACGCGCAACGGCAAACCCTTCAACGTCGACCTGCGCGTCTCCACCCTGCCGACACAATACGGCGAAAGCGTCGTGCTGCGTATTTTGGACCGTTCCGCGGTCCAGCTCGATCTGGACAAACTCGGCGTGCCCGAGCGCGTGAAAAAAACCCTGCGCGAGATGATCAAACTGCCCAACGGCATCATCATCGTGACGGGGCCGACCGGCTCGGGCAAAACCACCACGCTTTACGCGTGCTTGCGGGAAATCAACGAACCGAACGCGAAATTGCTCACCGCGGAAGATCCCGTCGAATACGACATCGACGGAATCATGCAGGTGCCGATCAACGAAGCGATCGGCCTCGACTTCGCCCGCTGTCTCCGCGCCTTCCTGCGCCAGGATCCTGACCGCATCCTCGTCGGCGAGACGCGCGATCTCGAGACGGCACAGATTGCCATCCAGGCGTCGCTCACCGGCCATTTGGTCTTCACCTCCCTCCACACCAACGACTCGACCGGCGCGATCACCCGCCTGATCGACATGGGCGTGGAGCCCTTCCTCATCTCCGCATCGCTCGAGCTGGTCGTGGCGCAGCGCCTGGTGCGGCGCATTTGCCCGGATTGCATCGAACCCTACGAACCGACGGAGGACGAACTCATGCTTCTCGGGCTTTCGGCGCACGAGGTGGGGGACAAAAAGTTTTTCAAGGGACGCGGTTGCGACAAGTGCAACAACACGGGTTACAAGGGCCGCAAAGCGATCTTCGAGACCCTGCGCATCGGCGACACCCTGCGCGAAATGATCAACCAGCGGGCACCGGGCGTCGTCCTCCGCCAGAAGGCCATCGAGCTCGGCATGCGCACTCTGCGCGAAGAGGGGCTGCAGGCGGTCTTCGACGGCGAGACCAGCGTGGAAGAAGTGCTGAAATACACCTGACGCTCAGCGGCGCAGGCTTTCCGCAACCTGGCGGGCGAAATACGTCAGGATGATGTCCGCACCCGCGCGCTTGATGGACAAAAGCGATTCGTCGCGGGCTTTTTCGCCATCGAGCCAGCCGGCCTGGGCCGCGGCGTGAATCTGCGCGTATTCGCCGGACACTTGGTAGGCGGCGAGAGGAAGCTTTGTGTTTTCGCGCACCGCGCGGATCACGTCGAGATACGGGCCGGCGGGTTTGACCATGACCATGTCGGCACCCTCGCGTTCGTCGAGTTCCACTTCGCGCAGGGCTTCGCGCAGATTCGCCGGGTCCAATTGGTAGGTTGCTTTGGAAATCGGCTTCGCTTGCGCGCTGCCCACCGCGTCGCGGAACGGTCCGTAGTAGGCGGAAGCAAACTTCGCCGCGTAGGCCAGAATGCAAGTGCCCGTCCGGTTCGAGGTATCGAGCGCGGCACGGATTGCCCCGACGCGCCCGTCCATCATGTCCGAGGGCGCAACGATGTCCGCCCCCGCCTCCGCTTCGCGCACCGCCAAGTCGCAGAGGATTTCCACCGTGGCATCGTTGTCCACATCACGACCGTCCTTGCTCAGCACACCGTCGTGCCCGTGATCCGTGTAAGGATCGAGCGCGACATCGGCGATGAGGACGAGTTCGGGCACCGCGGCTTTCGCCTCGCGCAGGGCGCGGAAAAGCAGATTGTCGGAGGACAGCGCGTGCGTGCCGCGCGCATCTTTTTTCGCCGGATCGATCACCGGGAAGATGGCGGCAGCGGGGATGCCAAGGTCGAAGGCCTCGCGGCATTCGCGGACCAAATCTTTCACGCTCCGGCGCTCCACGCCCGGCATCGAAGCGACAGGTTCGTTGCCATCGCCCGCGTGGACAAAAAGCGGATAGACCAGGTCGCCCGCATCGAGGCGCGTTTCGCGGACCATGCGACGCAATCCCTCCGAGCGCCGCAAGCGCCTCATCCGTGTCTTCAACTGCATGCCCTCACCTCATACCACGCGGGCGTCCCCTTTGGACACCTACATTGCAGACACGACACTCTTGACGTAATAACATTTGTGGCTACGTTTTTCGCATGCCCTACGAACTCAAGGTCCGCAAAATCGGCAACTCCTACGGAGTTGTCCTGCCCAAGGAGGCCCTGGCCACCCTCCGCGTGAAAGAAGGTGACACGCTCACGCTTGCCGAGGGCGCGCACGGCAGCATGAACCTGAGCGCTTATCGCGCCGAGGTGTCCCGGCAGATGAGCGTCGTGCAGGACGTCATGGATCGCTACCGCCACACGCTGCGAGAGTTGGCCAAATGAAAGAACCGGTTTGGGTGCTCCGTGAGGTCGTGTTTTTGGCCCACGAACAATCGCTGGCCCGGTTCGGCGGCTCGGCCGGACTGCGGGACGAAGGCCTCCTCGATTCGGCGCTGGGCAAACCTCTCAACATTTTTGCCTACGGAAAACCCTCGATCTTCGAACTGGCGGCCAGCTACGCGTTCGGCCTGGTCAAAAATCATCCGTTTATCGACGGCAACAAAAGAGCCAGATTCATTGTCGCGGTGACTTTTTTGCAAATCAACGGATGGCGCTTGGAGGCCAGCGAAGTGGACGCCACCATCCGCACCTTGGCCCTCGCCGCCGGCGAAATGAGCGAAGCCGACTATGCCGCTTGGCTCGAGAGCAATTCGAAGAAAGCGTGAAAGTAGCGCGCGGCAGGGCCGGCTGGCCCAACCGACCGCTTCTCCTCACAGCGCCGCGATCGCACCTTCCAGCTTCGCCTTCTTCGCCCGCCACTCGTTTCCGCGCTTCTTGAAATTCTCGATCACCTCCGAAGGTGCGCCCTGCACAAAGGAAGTATCGGCCAGCTTTTTCTCCACCTTGGCGATCTCAGCCGCCACTTTGGCCACCTCTTCCCCCAAGCGCTTCTTCTCCGCTTCCACGTCGATTTCCAATTCCAGATAGACTTCGCCCAACGGCGTGAGCACGTGCGGCATTTTTTTGGGCGGCCCGCCGGCGTCGACCTCCGGCACGCTCGAAGCCTTGGCCAGCGAACGGAAGACGGAAAGATCGAGTCCTTGGAAGGCGGGATCGCGCGCCAGATAGGCGACGCACTCCTGGTTGGTCGGGACTTTGAATTCCGCGCGGAGCACGCGCACCTGGCGCACCGCGTCATAAACCGCCTGCACCGCGTTCGAGGCGCGCGCTTTTTCTTCCGCGGACACCCCGGGCAGCGAGTCATCCGCCGGCGGAGCGGCAAAAAGAATCATGGCATCCTTGCCCTCGCCCTGCGCGTAGCCGAGCCGCGACCAAAGCTCCTCGGTGATGTGCGGCATGAACGGATGGAGAAGGCGCAGGTAGCCGGAGAGGATGTGGTCCATCACCGCGCGGACACCATCGGCTGATTCGCCGCCGGCGGCCAGTTCGGCCTTGCTCGCTTCGACATACCAGTCGCAATACGTGCTCCAGAAAAAGTCGTAGAGAAGCGCGGCCGCCTCGTGGAAGTGGAAGTCGTCCAAAGCTTGACGGTATCCGGCATGCATCGCGTCGAAAGCGACCAGCACCGCGATCGAATAGGGCGACAGCTTGTGCTCCGCCAGTGGTTTGACGGAGGAGGCTGCGCCCTGCATCTCGCGGAAACGCGCGGCGTTCCAAAGCTTGTTGGCAAAATTGCGTCCTTCTTTGATCTGGTTCTCGTCGAAGCGCACGTCCTGTCCGTGGGGCGCGATGCGCATGAGACCGAACCGGAGACCATCCGCTCCGTATTTGGCCATGAGGTCGAGCGGATCGGGCGAGTTGCCCAGGCTCTTGGACATTTTGCGTCCTTTGATGTCGCGGATGATGCTGGTGAAGAAAACATTGCGGAACGGGACCTCGCCGGTGAATTCCAGCCCGGCCATGATCATGCGCGCCACCCAGAAGAAAATGATGTCGGGTCCGGTGACGAGGTCGTTCGTCGGATAAAACTTTTTCCGCGTGGCGTCGTCCATCGTGGCGAACGGCCAGAGCCACGAACTGAACCACGTGTCGAGGACGTCGTCGTCCTGGCGCCAGTTCTCTGCGTCGACCGGTGCTTCAAGGCCGACGTGCATGACCGACGGATCGTCTTTGCCATACCACACCGGGATGCGGTGTCCCCACCACAGCTGGCGGCTGATGCACCAGTCTTGGATGTTGGTCATCCAGTGCTCGTAGATTTTCGCCCAGCGTTCGGGCACGAAGCGGATTTTTCCCGAGACCACCGCATCCAGCGCCGCCGGCACTTGCGGGTATTTGAGAAACCACTGCTCGCTCAGACGCGGCTCGATCGGCACATCGGCGCGTTCGCTGAAGCCGACGTTGTTCTCGTAGTCCTCCACGCGGACGAGCAGTCCCATCTCCTCGAGTTTTTGCGCCGCGGCCTCGCGCGCGGCGAAGCGCTCCATTCCGGCGAACTCCGCACCGGCCGACTCATTGAGCGTGCCGTCGGGATGCATGACGTCCACCACCTCCAACCCGTGCCTCTGCCCGATCTCGAAATCCGTTTTGTCGTGGGCCGGAGTCACTTTGAGCACGCCGGTGCCGAACGTCATGTCGATGTGCGTGTCGCCGACGATCGGGATCTCCGCCCGGGGGAACGGACGCACCGCGTGTTTGCCGATGAAACGCGCGTAACGCGGGTCGTCCGGATGCACCGCGACCGCCGTGTCGCCCATCAGCGTCTCGGGACGTGTCGTGGCAATCTCGAGGAACGTGCCGGGTTCCTCCGCCACCTCGTAGCGCATGACGTAAAGTTTGCCCTTGGCGGGCTTCATGATGACTTCCTCGTCGCTCAGCGCGGTCTGCGACACCGGGCACCAGTTGACCATGCGCTTGCCGCGGTAGATGAGTCCTTTGGCGTGGAGTTTGACGAAAACCTCCTGCACTTGGCGGGAGTAATCCCCGTCCATGGTGAAGCGCTCGCGGCCCCAATCGCACGAGCAACCCAGCCGCTTGAGCTGTTTGATGATGATGCCGCCGTGTTTTTCCTTCCACGTCCAGACGCGTTTGAGGAATTCCTCGCGTCCCAAATCACGCCGCGTTTTGCCTTCCTCTTTGCGCAATTGCCGCTCGACCACCGTCTGCGTGGCGATGCCGGCATGGTCGGTTCCCGGCAGCCAGAGGACTTCGCGTCCGGTCTGCCGCGCGCGGCGCGCGAGGATGTCCTGCAGGGTGTTGTTGAGCACGTGCCCGAGCGTGAGCACGCCGGTCACGTTGGGCGGAGGAATGACGATGGAAAATCCGGGCTTGGCCGAGGCGGGATCGGCGGCAAAGCAGCCGGTCTCGAGCCATTCGGCATACCATTTCTCCTCGACCGCACCCGGTTCGTAAGCTTTGGGAATTTCCGACATCGAACCGGACATCATTCCGAAGCCGGCTCGCCCTGTAAATCGCTTTCCCGCTTCAGGGACGCCGGTGCAGGGCCATCAAGGTGACATCGTCCGACCGCTCGGCCTCGCCGACGAACGCCGCGACGGCCTGCTCCACGTCCGCAACCAAGCCGCGCGAGGAAGACGGAACCTTGTTGCGGAGCACGGCCAAAAACCGCTCGTTGGTGAAGAGCCGGCGCGATTCGTCGAGGGCCTCGGGCACGCCGTCGGTGTAGACGAGAAGCACGTCGCCCGGCGCGAGTTCCGGGCGCCACTCGGCGAATTGCGCCTGCGGCATGAGCCCGAGCGGCGCGCCGCCGAGCGGACCGAAGACGGCGTCGTCGCGGGTGATATGGACCGGCGCGTTGTGCCCGCCGAGGCCGCAGACCACCTCGCCGCTCGTCACGTCGGCGATGCCGAGGATCATGGTGACGAAAAGACACGCCTCGTTGTCGCGGCACAGCTCGGCGTTGAGTTGCCTGAGAATTTCCGCGGGCGACATGCCGGGCCGCGCGATGGCGCGCACCAGGGTGCGTGTCACGGCCATGAAAATCCCGGCGGCGATGCCCTTGCCCGAGACATCTCCGACCACGAAGCAAAGTTTGCCCGGCTCGATGAAAAAGAAGTCGTAGAGGTCGCCGCTCACTTCCTTGGCCGGCTCGAGCACGGCGAACAGATCGATGGCCGGCGAAGCTTCGGGCGGGGGAAACTCCAGCGGGAGCAGTCCCTTCTGCAACTCGCGCGCCAGATCCAGATCGCGCTGCAGCGCGGCGCGCTCGAGCGCCGCGGCCTGCGCGCGCACGCGGCCGACCGCCGCGGCCACCAGGCCGGCGAAGTATTCGGTCAGCCGCTCGTCTTCGGGGGTGAAAACCGGACGCCCCACCGGATTGAGAAATTCGATGACACCGAGGCACTCGTCGCCGTCGAGGAGCGGCGCGGCGAGGAGAGCTTTGGTCATCCAGCCCGACTTTTTGTCCGCCTCCTTGAACACGCGCGGGTCGTTCGGGGCGTCGTCGACGCGGATGACGCGCATTTCCTTCATCGCGGCGCCGACGATGCCGCGCCCGGCCGGAACGCGGAGTTGGCCGAGCTTCGGCGCGCCTTCGCCGTGCGCGGTGTGCATGACCAGATCCCCCGTCTCCTCGTCGGCGATAAAAATCGAGCACGCCTCGACGCGCATCCACGGCAGGCTTTTGGTCAGGATTTTGGCCAAGAGCCCGTCCAGGTCCGTCTCGCGGGTGATTTCCCCGGCAAGCGAGAGAAGAGCGGCGTAGTCGACCATCAGGAGGAGCCCCGGCGAGGAGTTTCTTCCGCACCGGACCGCAGGAAGTTTTGCGCGAGAGCCTCGTACAAAGCAACCGGACAAACCCGCCTCGAGACTTCGTAGGCAAGGATGGCAACAACCCCGAGAGGCAGGGTGAAGGCGACTGCTCCGGTCATTTCGATCACGATGATAAACGAGGTCATGGGGCTTTGCACCACGCCGGAAAAATAGGCCACCACCCAGAGCAGGATGATCCCCTGCACCGTTGCCCCGCTCCAGGCGAACCATTCCGCGGTCAATTGACCCAGCCCCGCACCTACCGAGAATGACGGATCGAACAGTCCGCCCGGAATACCGGTGAGGAGGACGAGCATGGTCGCCGCCGCGCGCTGGAAGGCATACCAAGGCCCGATCGTCTCGCGCGTTGCTTCCATCGCCGTCACCTCTTCCGCCGGAAGGGTAGCGAGGTATCGCGGACTGTCCTGCAGGATGAGCGAACGGGCTTGGTCGTAGCCCGTGCCCAAGGTGGTGCCGCCGGAAAACCAAGCCAAGCCGGCGCAGAGCAACCCGATGACCAGCGCGACGGAGAGGAAGCTTTTCCGGATGGCGCGCGAGACATGCGGCACGACAACAAGCAGCACCTTGGCGAAAAGACCGCCCAGCGCCCCGCCGACGATGCCGATGACGAGGACCGCGACCCACGGACCCGGCGTGAGATACTCGAGCGGGATCAGACGATCGTAATCGACGCGCCCGTAGAAAAAATAATTACCGAGGAAAGCCATGCAGACGATGCAGGCCACCATGACCGTGCGCACGATCGTTCCGAGGTTCTCCTTGTCGAAACGCCGCCCGATTTCCTCGAAGGCGAAAACGATCCCCGCGATCGGCGCATTGAACGCCGCGGCAATGCCCGCCGCCCCGCCGCCCATGATCAATCCGCGCTCCATCAGATGCCGCGGAAAATGCGTCCACTTGCTCACCAAATGCATAAAGCAGGCGCCGAGCTGGACCGAGGGCCCCTCGCGTCCGATGGACAGGAAGGAAAACAAACCCAACCCGGTGAGCAACGCCTTGCCCACGATGATCCGCCCCGAAAGCAGGCGGTCGCGCAACTCGCCCGGGCCGGCCTGCAGCACGGCAATCACCTGCGGAATCCCCGTGCCATCCGTCCACGGAAAAACGCGGTCGCGCAGCCAGAGAATGAGCACCAACCCGCCCGGCATGATGAGGAAGACGGCCCAAGGTGCAGCTTCCCAGACGATTTTCGACAGCCCGGTCGATCCGCGGTCGAACAGCGCGAAAAGCAAAGCCCCGAAGCCGGCGAACACCGCACCGACCAGCGCAGCCCCGAGCGCTTTCCAACTGCTTTTCTCTTCCGCCTCCTGCACGACGCGCATTGTGGCCGGATCATCCGCCCCGGCCAACCCGCAATCTCACCACGCCCCGCGCAGCAACATGGCGATGAAGGCCAAGAGTGCCGCCACCGCCGCCGCCCACCACGCCCAACCGATCCCTTCCGGTTTCACCCCGTTCCCGAATTCTTTCTTCACGAATTCGTCATAGTCGAACTCCTCGTCCGGCAAATCCAACCCGCCCGATGTGTCCGCGTCCTCGCGCCAACCGGACAAATGGTCCGCCCCGCATTCCGGACAGGCCGCCGCACCGCGCGGCACCTCCTCGCCGCAAACCGGACAGATCTCGGGCGTCGCACTCATGAGCCGAGCAGCGTCCGGATGACGCCCTGCGTGTCCGACAAATCCTCGAAAAGAAAATCCGGCTTGTGCGCGGCAAGCGCCTCCTTGCCGCAGCTGCCCGTGGCGATGGCCACCGCGACGAATCCCGCGGCCCGTGCGCAGTCGATGTCGCGCGGTGTATCGCCGAGCACAAACACGTCCTCCGGCCCGAAACGCGCCCCGTGTTTTTCCACCGCCCGCGAATGCGCCACCGGCCCGAGTTTGTTGCGGTCGACATGGTCGTCGGCGAAAGCGCCGAATTCGAAATAATCCCACACCCCGTAGTGCGAGAGCTTGAGTTCCGCGCCTCGCTCAATGTTTCCGGTGAGCAATCCGAGCACGCAGTCCTCGCGCCCGTGCAGCACCTCGAGAAGCTCGAGTATTCCGGGCAGCACCCTCCCCTCGCGCCGCGGCAACTCCAGAGCCAGATTCCGGACATAACCATCGAAGAGATCGGCTATATTCTCCGGCGTCGGGGGAATCTTGTGCGGAGCGAACATCTGCCGCGCGATGGCCCCATCCGTCGACCCGGCGAAAGAAATGCCCGTCAAATCGTCATCCACCCCGAAGCGCTCCTTCAGCGCCAACCGCAGGGCATGCTCCCCCGCGCGCCCCGTGAGGAGCAATGTTCCATCGATGTCAAAAAGCAGGAGTTTTTTCCGTTGCGCCATGCCGGAGCTTAGCGGCAGCGCCCGGCCGAGTCGCCCCAAAGCTTGCGCCCATCCCCGCGCGCGCCAAATCTATCGTCCATGCCCGCCGAACGCGTCCTTGCCGTCGATCCGTCCCTGCGCGGCACGGGCTACGCCGTGATCGAAACCGCCGGCGGCAAATTGCGCGCCATCGTCTACGGCGTGGTGAAAAACCCGCCGAAGCTCCCCGCCCACCACTGCCTGCGCGAAATCCACGAGACATTGTCGCGCGTCGCATCGGAGCACGAACCGACCAGTTTCGCCATCGAAGGCGTCATCTACGTGCAGAATGTCCGCACCGCGATCATTCTCGGCTCGGCCCGCGGTGCCGCGCTGCTCGTTGCCGCCGGACACAACCTCGCCGTCCACGAATACGCACCGCGCCTCGTCAAGCAGGCCGTGGTCGGACGCGGCGGCGCGCAAAAAGACCAGGTTGCGTTCATGATCCGCGCCCTGCTGGGACTGAAAGAAACACCTCCCCCCGATGCGGCCGATGCGCTGGCCATCGGCATGACGCACTTCAACCGCCGCGCCACGGCCCTCCGATGACCGCCCCGGAAATTCGCTGGCTCGGGCGCCTCGCTTACGGGCCGGCGCTGGCAATGCAGGAAAAATCCGTAACCGCCCGCGCGGCGGGCGAAATTCCCGACACGATTTTCCTGCTCGAACACGATCCGGTCTACACCATCGGACGCAAGCGCGACCGCTCCAGCCTCGGCGCTGAGCCGCTGCCGCATCCGGTCGAGGAAATCAACCGCGGAGGCCAGGCCACCTTCCACGGCCCCGGCCAACTCGTCGGTTACTTCATCTTCGACCTGCAAAAACTCACGCCCGATCTGCACGTTTTTCTGCGGTGGATCGAGGAAGGCCTCATCGAGTTGCTCGCCGGCTACGGCCTCGCCGCGCAGCGCCGCGAGGGTCTGACCGGCGTTTGGATCGAGGACCGCAAGATTGCCAGCATCGGCGTGGGCGTGAGAAAGTGGGTCACCATGCACGGTTTCGGACTCAA
>JAFMJK010000223.1 GCA_017853515.1 Chthoniobacterales bacterium
GTCGTCTGGGTGAACCAAGCCGGACTCAAAGCGGCAGACAGCGCCCGCGTCTCGCGCACATCTTGCAGCGCGTATTTTTCAAACGTGGCGCGATCACTTTGGTGTGCCTTGGTAATTTCCCGCGCCCCGAGTTCCACGCGCTCCTCCTCCGCCACCCCGAAATGCCGCGCCGCCGCCTTGAGCCCGAAGCTCTCCAGCTCCCGCGACCCGACATCGTGGAATTGGACGAGGAACAACGTGTCCACGATATGGCGTCCGTGGATTTCGAACTTCCGGTATTGTATCAGCCGCTCGGCGATCTGCAGCCGCGAGGGATGCGACCGCAGCGCGCTGCCGTCACGCCCAAGATCGAGCTTGATCTTCGACTTCCGCGCCCGCGCCTCGAGATAAGGCAGGTCGAATTTGAAGATATTGTGCCCCTCGATCACATCCGGGTCACGCTCGCGCACCAGTGCGACGAATTTTTCCAGCACCGCCCTCTCCTGCGCTTCATTCTCAAGATCGTCGACGACAAGGATCTCTTCCCATCCCGAACTGTCGCTCAGCGCAATGGCCAAGAGCGGATCTTTCGAAGCGTCCGACATGGCTCCGTCTGCGCCGGTGAAAGTTTCGATATCCACCTGCATCCGGCGCAGATCCTCAAAGGCCATGCCCTTGAAAAGCGTCCGTCCGCTAACCAGCAAATATTGGTGCGCCAGATCGTTGAGCGCGAAGAGCTCCCTTTTGTATTGCGTCTTCGCTCTGGAAAATTCTCCCGCGCTGTCGAAAGCCACCGTGAAACGGTAAGGGTTCCTCCCGTCCAACTCGCGTGACTCACCCGGCAGCGGTTCCATGGCCCACGCGAACGGTTTATGCTCCGCCTCCTCGACCACTGTTTTTGTTCCCTCGCGCCGGTAAATCTGCACGCGGTCCGGCGCAACAAACTCGACGGCGACTATCCCCTCGGTCGAGTCCGCCCCGAAGAGCACAGGGTCGTGTTCAATCACAGTCACGATTCGACCTTACCCACATCTTGTAGCGGAAGTCAGCCGAGCAAAGCGAGGCGGGCTGACGCGCAGCACAGCCAACTGATCTGACCGTCGGTTAAAGGATTTCATGGGTACGGGATGTTAGTTTGCCCCCCCTCCCCCACGCGCAAGTCACAAATCCAGAAAGACATCTGTCAGCGCCCGCGGCCGGTCTCGGCGCGACTCGCATGCAACCCGCTCCACGCAAAGCGGACGAGCGAGCCGCTCGTCCCTACCTTGCCCCTCTTCGTTTCCTTCGTTGGCTTCTGTGCAAATCCCTTCCGTCCGGCAAAGGGAAAAAGCGCCGAAGGTCAGAGGGAACGGCGCAAACGTTTCCTGAGCAGCCACGCTCCTGCTCCCATCAACACCAAAGCATACGTCGAGGGTTCAGGGACACTCGCGACACGAAAGCCGTAGGCTTCGTCCTCGAAGGCCGGGCCGGCTAAGTCAACACGGAACGAGGAGCGCATGACGAACTCGGTGGTGGTCCAGTAGCCACCGCGGGCCGCGCGATCCTCGGACGACGAGCTGTTTGTGCCAGCAGCGGCACTCTCGGTCCACTCGAACACATTGCCGCCTTGCCCCATCGTCCCATACGGGCTCAAGCCACCTGCATCGTTCACGCCAGCAGGATCACTCGCGACCCCGTCATAAACCGCCGTGCCCGCGTTGGTCCCGCTGGCCACCGCCGTCGGGACACTGCTGCTCGCCGTGGGATAAAGGAAATAATTCGAGCCGGCCGGGTTGTAATACGCGGCCTTGTACCACTCGTTCTCGCTGGCCAAAAAATAGTATGCGTCCTTGTTGCGGTAGAGGTTTTCCCCGCCCAACTGCCAGGCGTCCCCGCTGCTCCACAGATTCATGCTCCATGCGGAGCCGTCCCATGTCAGATCATAAGCCGCCGTCTTGCCTGTACTCGTGTTCAACCAGTTGACAAACGCCGCCGCCTCATACCACGAGATGAGCGCCGCGGGTTGGTTTCCTGTCCAAGCACCCGCCGTCACATTCGCCATGCCGCTGGCCGTCGCCTTGGTGATCGCGTCTTGGGAGATTTCGTAAGTGCCCATGCGGTATGCATAGGGCACCGCTCCGTAGCCGGTCGTATCGGCCGCATTGCCAGCGTTGCCGATGTTCACGAAGTCGAGGGTGAACTCATTGCCGCCCGTGCCGAAGGTGTCGGACAGACTGTTCGAGAGTATTATCGCTGGGGCGTCCGCGACGAACAGCGCCGTGATCAGGATCGGAAGTATCGCTTTCACGCCAGAATTAATAGGCGATCTGCGGTCTGGGCTTGAACGCGTCCGGCTTCGATGACGTCCGCACCATCGGTGTGGCGTTTATCCCAACTTGCAGCGGGCAACTGCCAGGGCGACAACCCCCGCTGCCGCGAGCAATACCGTCGAGGGTTCGGGAACCCCGATTGTCTGTATGGTGGCGCTATCGCCAGCCCATGAAACCGTGACTGTCTCCCCGGCAACCATGCCGATATCGGCCAGTGTCGTGTTGGCAAAAAATGCCGTCTCGTTCACGCTGCCGATGTTGGGGGTCCCCTGCGCGAAGCGAATGACCGGCCCCGAAAGCGCACCGGCGCTCAAGTATTGGAAATAAAACGGCGTGTTCGTGCTCAGCGAAGTCGGAGGCGGAGTGCTTAAGGCACCGCCGGCGGTGAAGGATGCGCTGAAGCTGACTTGGTAGCTGAGGACATTGTTGCCGACACTCCACCCGTATAGGCCTCCGAAAAAATACGGTGTAACGAAGGCTGAATTGAAGTCCGATTCGAAAGAAGCAACGGGTGCGACCCCCGACAGGTCGTAGGTTCCGGTGGCAGTCATGGTCAAGTTGGTTCCGTCATCAAATATACTCATCATAATGGAGCCGCGTGCAGAAGAGACCAAGACACCGCAAGCGCACAGCGCGGAGACAAGCAGGAGTGGAAGTTTGGCCATCGCTCTCTTTTGCCGTATTTCTTCGCCGCCCGCAAGTTTGTCAACCAAGGCAACAATCACAGCCTCCCGCCATGCGGCCGCATTCCTTCTAAGCGACAGGCAACGGCAATGTTGCCACTTTCGAAGCGCTTAACCCGTCCCACCGAAAACAAAATCCGCCGCCTGCTGGACGTCTTTGTCCCCGCGGCCGGAGAGATTTACCAGGATGATCTGATCTTTCGACATTCTCGGGGCGACTTTGATCGCGTGGGCCACGCCATGGGCGCTTTCCAGCGCGGGAATGATGCCTTCCACTTTCGAAAGCGTCTTGAAAGCTTCGAGCGCTT
>JAFMJK010000031.1 GCA_017853515.1 Chthoniobacterales bacterium
TACCGCGAAGCGAGCTTCCTCAGTCCGCTCTACAACCAGTCGAACTACGGCGGCGCGATCCAGCTGCGCAAGCCCTTCGGCCAGTTCATCGCGGCGAACGTGGAATACAAGCTCGAGGGGGTCGACATCTTCGACATCGCCGACGATGCGCCGGTGCAGATTTCCTCGCAGGAGGGGCTCTACACCCGCAGCGCCTTTTCCGGCGGCCTCACGTGGGACTCGCGCGACAACCTCTTCCTGACCCGCCGCGGCACTTACCTCAACCTGAGCGGCTTCGTGGCCGGCGGCGGGCTCGGCGGCGATGTGCAGGATTACGGCGTGTCCCTCGAAGGTTCGCAGCACGTGCTCCTGCCCTGGGACATCATCTTTCTCTTCAAGGGCCAGTTGGCCACCGTCAGCTCGTGGGGCGGCTCGGACGATGTTCCCATTTTCGACCGCCTCTGGCTGGGCGGCGCCAACAACCTGCGCGGCTTCAATTTCCGCGAGGTCGGGCCGAACGTCGACGGCGACTACTACGGCGGCAATACCCTGGGTTACATGACCCTGGAAATGACCTTCCCGATCATCAGCCGCGTCCGCGGGGCGTTCTTCACCGACTGGGGCTTTGTCAACGAGCCGTCCTGGAACTTCGACGCCGGCGGCTACAATGCCGACTACGGCTTCGGTATCCGCCTCGACCTGCCCATCGGCCCGATCCGTATCGACTACGGTATTCCCTTCGTCTCCGACGCCTACAACGGGGGGTCGGGCAAGATCCAGTTCAACATCGGATACCAATTTTGAACGTCCGGACCCCTGCGGGGGTCTGATCAAAAGTCTTTACACGCCCTGCCGGGCACCCAAGATTCACCTTCAACCTTATGAAAAAACTGCTCCCGTTCCTCGCTGTCACCATAGCCCTCGGCGCCACGCCGGCCTTCGCCCAGATGAAAGTCGGTATCGTGGACATGAACAAAGTGTTCACCAGCTACTATAAAACCAAGGAAGCCGAGACGCGCCTCAACGACGCCCGCGCCCAGGCCAAGACGGACCTCGACAGCCGCCTCGAGACCCTCAAGTCCAACATGGAAGAGATCAACAAGCTCGAGGCCGACACCAAGAAACCCGAGCTCGCCTCCGACAAAAAAGAAACGGCGATCAAGCAGCGCGACGAGAAAATCAACGAGGTGCGCAACCTCGACCGCGAAATCGGCGAGTTCCGCCAGACCCGCGAGCGCCAGTTGCAGGAGCAATTCATGCGCATGCGCGGCGATATCGTGCAGGACATCATGAAAGTCGTGGATTCCAAGGTGAAGTCCGAAGGTTTTGATCTCGTCCTCGATTCTTCCGGTCTCGGCATCAGCCAGGTGAAGGTTGTCCTCTACTCCGCGCCGTCCATGGATTTCAGCGACAGCATCATCTCCACGCTGAACGCCTCCGCGCCGAAGAAACCCGCCTCCAACTGACGGCACCGCGCGCCGCGCGGAGATTTTTCGATGCCGACTGTTTCCGAACTCGCCGCCCTCGTGGGCGGCGAAGTTTTTTCCGGGCCGGGCGATGCCGTCATCGACGGCCCCGCCGCCCTCGACACCGCGCGCCCGGGAGAGATCTCCTTTTTCTCCCATCCGCGTTACGCCGCCGATCTCAAAACGACAAAGGCCACGGCTGTCCTCGTGCCGCGCGATTTCGCCGGCGAGACATCGGCTGCCTGTATCCGGGTCGACAATCCCTCGGGTGCGTTCACCCGCATCACGGCGGAGTTCGTTCGCGAACCTGTGATGCCGCCCGCGGGAATCCATCCTTCGGCCGTCGTGCATGCGGGTGCGCAAATCGCGCCCGAAGCCAGCGTGGGCGAGAATGTCGTCGTCATGCCCGGGGCAGTCATCGGCGCGGGCAGCGTCGTCATGGCCGGGGCTTACGTCGGAGAAAACGCGCGCATCGGATCCGGCTGCCTCCTCCATCCGCACGCCGTCCTGTCCCAAGGGTGCGTTCTCGGCGACCGGGTTGTTTTGCATTCCGGCGCGGTGGTCGGCTCGGATGGTTTCGGCTACGACACGCGCGACGGGAAGCACCACAAAATTCCGCAGAGCGGAATCGTCGTGGTCGGAGATGACGTGGAGATCGGTGCCAACACGACGATCGACCGCGCGCGCTTCGGCCGCACCGTGATCGGCGAGGGGACCAAAATCGACAACCTTGTCATGATCGCCCACAACGTGGTCATCGGCAAACACTGCATCATCTGCTCGCAAGTCGGCATCGCGGGAAGCGCGCAGATCGGAAACTATGTCATACTCGCCGGTCAGGCCGGCATCGTCGGTCACATCAAAATCGGCGACGGCTCGATCATCGGCGCGCAGACCGGCGTGAGCAACGACGTCGAACCGGGCGCGCGGGTCGTCGGCAGCCCCCCGAGGCCGATCGGGCAGTGGAAACGTTCCATCGTGCGCGTCGACAAGCTTGGCGAGCTCTACGACAGGGTGAAAGCCCTCGAAACCAAAG
Organism: Chthoniobacterales bacterium; assembly: GCA_017853515.1. Taxonomy (GTDB): domain Bacteria; phylum Verrucomicrobiota; class Verrucomicrobiia; order Chthoniobacterales; family JACTMZ01; genus JACTMZ01. The sequence continues at coordinate 2,482 of JAFMJK010000031.1, forward strand.
TCGGCGGCTGATGCTGCTCGTCCTGACCAGTTTTCCCGACGCGGACACGGCCGCGACCGCCGCCCGCACATTGGTCGGCGAAAAACTCGCGGCCTGCGGAACGCTTCTTCCGGGGGCCCGCTCCATCTACGAATGGGAGGGAAAGATGGAAGACAATGCCGAGGTCCTTCTTCTCCTCAAGACGGGGTCCGCCCTCTACGCCAAACTCGAGAAGCGCCTGGCCAAACTGCATCCTTACGAGGTTCCCGAGATCATCGCGTGGGAACCCGGCGCGGTCCACCGGCCCTATGCCGCGTGGGTTGCCGCTGCGCTCGGCGAAGCCTAAGCTTCCGTCGTGACCATCCTCGACCGCATCCTGCCCGACGTGCGTCGCGAACTCGACGAGGCGCGTGCTGCTGTCCCGCTCGAAGACATCATGCGGCGCGCGGCGGCGGCGAAACCTCCGCGCGATTTCGCCGGGGCGCTCACCGCGGAGGGATTCGGTCTCATCGCCGAGTGGAAACACCGCTCGCCCAGCGTGGGCGAAATGCGGGCGAAAAACGTCATGGATGCCCCGGCGGCCTACGAAAGCTCGCCGGTCGTCCGCGCTGTTTCCGTCCTGACCAACGCAACGCACTTCGGCGGAACCACCGGAGACTTGGCGCGGATCGCCGCCGGCTCGACCAAACCCGTTCTCCGCAAAGATTTCATCCTCGATCCCTACCAAATTTACGCCGCGCGGGCCGCGGGGGCGGATGCCGTTTTGCTCATGGCCAACGTCCTCTCCGCCGAGCGCATGGCGGAATTGCACGAGTTGGTCCTCGAACTCGGCATGGAATCCCTCTTCGAGGTGCACGAGGCGCAGGAGATCGACTCCCTGCCGGCCAATGCCCGCGTGGTCGGGATCAACAGCCGCAAATTCAAGTCGCGCGAGGGTCTGGTCGCGCACGGACAAAGCCGCGAGGAGGATTTCACCCTGGATTTCGGCGCGTTCGAATTGGCGCAAAACCTGCCGGCCGGATGCGTCCGTGTGGCCGAAAGCGGGGTGACCCCGGCCACGGTCGCCCCGTTGGCGCGGCATTTCGACGCCGCCCTGGTTGGAACATCCCTGCTCCGCGATCCGCGCGGCGTGGAGGCCGCTTTGGGGGAATTCGCCGCGGCGCTTGCCGGGGCGGGGCGCTGAAGTCCATTCTTCGCGGGTCATGGCGGGCAAAGATTTTCTGCGGGAAGCGGTCGAGGCGCCGGAGACGCCCCTCGATGTTTCTTTGCGCCCGCCCCATTTCGCGGAATTTTCCGGACAGGCCCGCGTCGTCGAACGTTTGCAATTGATGGTCGATGCCGCCCGCCAGCGAGGCGACGTGCTGCAGCACGTGCTTCTCTCCGGGCCTCCGGGCTTGGGCAAAACCACGCTGGCCCACATTCTCGGCAATGCCATGGGCGCCGAGGTCAAGTGCACCAGCGGTCCCACCATCGAGAAAGCGGGCGACCTGGCCGGCTTGCTCACCACGCTGCCGGAGGGGGCGATCCTTTTCATCGACGAAATCCACCGACTGCAGGCCTCGATCGAGGAATACCTTTATCCGGCGATGGAAGACTACAAAGTCGACATCATCATCGACCAGGGCCCCAACGCGCGCAGCGTGCGGCTCAATTTGCCGAAGTTCACCCTTGTCGGCGCGACGACGCGCTCCGGCATGATCAGCGCTCCGCTCCGCTCGCGCTTCGGCATGACCTGCCGGCTCGATTATTACGAGGCGGAGGAATTGGTGAAGATCGTCGAACGCAGCGCCGGATTGCTCGGCGTGGCCGTGGAGAGCGGAGGCGCGCGCGAAATCGCCAACCGTTCGCGCGGCACACCGCGCATCGCCAACAATCTTCTGCAGTGGTGCCGCGACTACGCCCAAGTCCGCGCCCAAGGCATCATCACCGCGGAGACCGCTGCTGCGGCCCTGACCATGCTCGACATCGACGGCGACGGACTCGACGAAATGGACAAGCGCATTCTCGAGGCGATCATCCACCGTTTCGGCGGCGGTCCGGTCGGACTCAATTCGCTCGCCGTGGCGGTCGGCGAGGAGGCCGGCACGCTCGAAGAAGTGCACGAGCCGTTCCTCATCATGCGCGGCTACTTGCAGCGCACCCCGCAGGGTCGCACCGCCATGCCCGCAGCGTTCCGTAAACTCGGCGCCGTTCCGCCTTCCTCTTCGGGCGATCTCTTCGCCCGGTAACACGCGCCAACGATGCAGCAAAGCCTCACCGGCCGTCCGCGCAAAATCGCCTTCGTTTTCACCTCGATGCCGGTCGGCGGCGCCGAGGACTTCGCCCTCGGTGCCGGGCCGCATCTCGCCCCGGACTTCGAAGCGCACTACGTGTGCCTGCGCGAATACGGACGGCTCGGAGAAGAAGCGAAAAGCGCCGGGCGACGCATTGACCTTGTCCGCGTCTTCACCTCGCGCTGGATCACCCCGTGGTCCATCCGTCGTTTTGCCGCATGGCTGAAAAGCGAGCAGATCGCCGTGGTGCATTCGCAAACGCATCATGCGCATGTCTTCGCGACCAAAGCCGCCAAGTCGCTCGGCATTCCTTCGGTTGTCCATCAGCAGAAAACCTTGCATCCATTGCCGCCGCGGAGGGCGCGCATCTTCCGCGCGTGCCTCGAGCGCGCTTCGCATGTCGTGGCTCTCTCCGCCCGGACTGCGCGGGACATGGAGCGGACATTTGCGCTCCCTGCGGGAAAAATTTCCATTGTTGCCAACGGAATTGAACGCAGGGACTTCCAACCGGCAGCGGATCGCGCCGCTTTGCGCCGCGAACTCGGATTGCCCGGAAGCGGACTGCTTGTCGGCAGCGTCGGACGCCTTCACCAGCACAAAAGCCACGAAACAACCGTCGAGGCCGTGGCCTTGGCGCGCAAACAGGGGGTCGAAGTCACCGCGGTGCTGGTCGGCGAGGGAGCGCGTCGAGAGACACTGGAACGTCTGGCGCGCGAGCGCGGGGTTGCCGATGCGATCGTCTTCGCAGGCGCGCGACGTCCCGTCGCCCCGTGGATGCAGGCCCTCGATCTTTTCGTGCTTCCTTCCGTCTGGGAAGGCCAGCCATTGGCCATGCTCCAAGCCGTGGCCTGCGGCGTGCCGGTGCTGGCCAGCAATATCGAAGGCAACACCGCGGTGCTCGGAAGCGATCATCCCGGCCTGTTCCCGCCCGGTGACGCGGCGTGGCTGGCCAGACTGATGACCAGCGCGGCACGCGATCCCGCTTTACTCCTGCAACTTCGCGAGAGTCAACAGCGGGTCGATATTCCCTGGAGCGATCAGTCCGCGCGTCAGTTGGCGGACATTTACCGCACGCTGCTCTCATGAATCCCCTGCGCATCGCCATTCTCGCTCCGACCTTCCTGCCGAAGTGCTCGGGCGCGGAGGTTTTTCACCACAATCTCGCCTCGCGCCTTGCGGCCAACGGGCATCATGTCACCGTCGTCGCGCCTCGCTCCCGCTTGCGCCAGCTTCGCGCGCAGGGCTGGAATCTTCCCTACGAGCTGGCGGCCTATCCGGACAAGCGCTGGAACTGGCTCAAGCGCCACCGCCGCTTTGCCTTCTGGCTCAACCGCCGTGCTTTGTCCGCTCTGCAACGCAAACACCGCTTCGATGTCTGGCATGCCTTCGTTCTTTATCCGGCCGGGGTTGTTTTGGCCGATTGGCAACGCTCATCCGGCATTCCCGGCGTGGTCCGCGCGGTCGGCGACGACGTCTCGGGCTTGCCGTCGCGCGGGCACGAAGCCCATGTCACGGGGGCCATCCGCGAAAAGTTGCCCCTCGCGGACTGCCTCGTCGCTCTCTCGCGCGAGATGGCGGACGAGTTGGCCGCACTGGGGATCGCGCGGGACAAAATCCGTATCGTGCCCAACGCGGTCGATGCGGTTCGCTTCACCGCTTCCCCGGAAAGGCGCGCGGCGGTCAGGTCGGCGTTCGGTCTTCCGGAAAGCGCGTTCGTCTTTCTTTGCGTGGCGAGGAATCATCCGCAAAAAGATTTTGCCACCCTGCTCGCCGCATTCCGCGCGCTCTGCGCCGAAGCGCCCGAACGCGAACTGCGTCTGGTCATTGCCGGGCGCGACGCCGAGGGCTTGCGCGCGCAGCTCGGCGATCTTGCGGGACGCGTGATCCTCTGCGAGTGCGGTGCGGAGAGTGCGGCGCAACAGGTTCCGTCCATGCCCCCGGACAAGCTGGTCGGTCTTTACCTCGCCGCGGATGCCTTTGTTCTCTCCTCGCTCCTCGAGGGATTCAGCTCCGCGATCATCGAAGCGATGGCCGCCGCCCTGCCGCTTGTCGTGACGGATGTTCCCGGGATCCGCGGTGTGGTCACCGACAACCGCGAAGGCCTGCTTGTTCCGCCCCGTTCCCCCGCCGCGCTTGCCGCAGCCATGCGCCGGATGGTTGAAGACGCGACATTGCGCACGCGGCTTTCCTCGGCGGCCCGCGAGACAGCCGCGCGCTACAGTTGGCCGACGGTGGTCGCGGAATACGAAAATCTGTATCGCGAACTGAGCACTTCACGCTCCCGGCCATGACCAAAGACGTTCAGCAGATCAAGCAGCGGACACCGCGTCCGGATCTGTCGCTTTTTCCCGGTCTTCTTTATCTCGGTCCGCAGCGCACGGGTTCGACCTGGCTTCACGCCAATCTCTCGCGCCATCCCGAGGTCCATCTCCATCGCGACAAGGAGACTTTTTATTTTTCGACCCTGGGGCGCCCCGATGCTCCGCGTTACCGGTTCGATCATCTCGAGGATTACCTCGAATCGTTCCGCGAAGGCGCGGGCACCCGCCTCTTGAAGAATTACCACGCGCTGCGCCGTTGCGGGGCTTTCTACCGTCCGCGCGTGCGCGGTGATTTCACCGCATCCTACGGCATGCTCGACGAGACTGTCATTGCCGCGATCGTCCGCCTTCGCCCCGATGTGCGGGGCATCATGCTGGTGCGCGATCCGGTCGAACGTGCTTGGAGCCACGCCAAGAAAGACCTGGTGCGCGGACGCGACCGTGCGGCGGACGAAGCCGAACTTCTCGACTTCATCCGCTCACCCGACCAACTGGCCCGTGCCGATTATCGTGCAACCATCGTGCGTTGGGTGCGTCATTTGGCGCCCGGCAGTTTCTTTGTCGCGCCGTATTCCCGCATCGGCACCGATCCGGAAGCGCTCCTCGACGAAATCAGCGCCTTCCTCGGCATCCGCCGTCTCGGCGGGGCGAGCAAACGGCATGTCACCACCCGCCAAAATGTGACCCCCGAGACGGCTGTCTCTGCCTCGCTCAAGGCCGCGGTGGAGACAACGCTTGCCCCCGCCACGGCGTCCTGCCGCGAACTGCTCCGGGAAATCGGGCCCGGTCGCGTCTACTGACCGCGCGGAAAATTTGCCAAGAAGCCAAACAAAGGCATCATCGACAAGTTCATGGGAATCTACCGCCGCACCCTGACTTATTACCGGCCGTTTTTGGGCGAGACGCTGCTTGCTCTGGTTCTCAGCCTGATTGTCACGGGATTCAATCTGCTCAAGCCGTGGCCCTTCAAATACATCGTGGACGGCGTTCTCACGCCGGGATCGGCCGAGAGCAAGGCGCAGCTTGCCGCGTGGTTCGGATCGGTTTCGCCGGCGGCGATCATTTTTTTCCTCTGCCTCGCCATGGTCGGGATCACGGTTCTGGCCGGACTGGCCAATCTCGGGTCGAGCTATCTGCTCATCAACATCGGGCTCAAAACGCTGCTTCGCATCCGCACGGAGCTATACGCCCATCTGCAGAGGCTCTCGCTCAAATTCCACGACACGCGCCGTTCGAGCGACTCCAGTTTCCGCGTGGCCTACGACACGCAGTCGATCCAGACGATTTTCAACCGCGGATTCATGAACATTTTCACCTCGGGCATCATGCTGGTGTCGACCTTCGTTATCATGGTGCGTTTGGACGCGAAGCTCACCTTGCTTTCGCTGGGTGTTGTTCCGCTCATTGTTTTCGCGATTTACTGGTTCGCCAAACGCATCCGTTCGCAGAGCACCACCATCCAGGAACGTGAAAGTGCGCTGCTCGCCACCTTGCAGGAAGGGTTGGCCTCGGTGCGCATGGTGCACGCTTTCGGTCAGGAGGACCGGGAAGTCGGACAATTCCGTGACCGGGCGAGCGAAAGCCTGCGGGCCAACCTGCGGCTGACTTTGACCAATGTGACCAGCGCGCTCGTGGTCGGAACACTCATGGCGGCGGGCACGGCGGTTCTCTACTACGTCGGATCGCTCCATGTTCTCCAAGGCAAGCTCACGCTGGGCGACCTGCTGGTCTTCGCTTCTTACCTCCTCATGCTTTACGCGCCGCTCGAGCAACTGACCTACACCGCGTGGGCCATGGAGGGCGCGGCTGCGGGGGCCAAGCGTTGTTTCGATGTTCTCGACCGCCAAGACGATGTGCGCGATGCGCCCGACGCCAAGGCCTTGCACGACGTGCGCGGCGAAATTCGCTTCAGCGGTGTCGACTTCGGTTATGACGATTCGCGCCGGATCCTGCACGATGTCTCGCTGCAAATCCGTCCCGGGGAAAGCGTGGCCATCGTGGGCGGCACGGGCGCGGGCAAGAGCACATTGCTCAGCCTCGTCCCGCGCTTTTATGATCCGACCAAGGGCGATGTTTCGGTGGACGGACAGAACCTGCGCGGATTGAAGAAGAAAGCCCTGCGCTCGAACATCAGCATGGTTCTGCAGGACACGCTGCTTTTCTCCACCACGGTGCGCGAGAATATCGCCTACGGCCGGCCGGACGCGACCGAGGACGAGATCATCGAAGCGGCCAAGCGGGCGCAGGCCTACGACTTTGTCATGCGCATGTCCGACGGCTTCTCCAGCCAAGTCGGCGAGCGCGGGGGACATTTGAGTGTGGGACAGCGCCAGCGCATCGGTATTGCCCGCGCCTTCCTGAAAAATGCGCCCCTTCTGCTCCTCGACGAGCCGACCTCGGCCCTCGATGCGACGACAGAGGAAGCCATCATGGCGACGATCGCGGATCTGATGAAAGGCCGCACCACGCTCATGGTGACGCACCGTCTCAACACGGCCCACCGCTTCGACCGCATCGTGGTCCTGGAACACGGCCGCATCGTCGAGCAGGGAACCGGACCGGAGTTGCTGGCGCTCGGCGGTGTTTACGCCAAGCTGTTCGCTTCCGGCCACTATCATTCATGAGCCGCCAGAAAAAAAAGATCATCGTGCTCGGATTCATGGGCGGATGCCCGATCGCCGGCGTCGTCTGGCAGCACATCCACTACATCGTCGGACTGCAGCGCCTCGGCCACGAGGTCTGGTATGTGGAGGACGGGCTCCGCTATCCCTACGATCCCGAGGCTTACACCATCACGGAGGATTTTTCCTACGCGGCGAAGACGTTGCGGAAACTTGCCGCGCAATACGGTTTCGAGGACCGCTGGTGTTTCTGCGCGCGCTACGGCGACGAGCCGAAAACGGCGGGTCTGGATTTGCCGCAGTTGCGCATGCTTTACCGCGAATGCGACGCCGCGCTCAACGTCTGCGGAAGCCACGACCTCAACGACGATCTTCTTTCCATCCGGCGGCTCATCTACGTGGAGAGCGATCCGGGGGTGGAGCAAATCAAAATTGATCTCGGAGATACGACCGCGCGCGACTACCTCGCGCGGCATGCCAAGCTTTTCACCTTCGGGGAACTGGTCGGGACGGAGAATTTTCCCGTTCCACTGCACGGATTGGCGTGGCAGCCCACGCGTCAGCCGGTGGTCACCGATCTCTGGCACACCGGGGCGCCGCCCGCGGACGGTGCCGTTTACACTTCGATCTGCAACTGGTCGACCAGCGGCAAGAAGGACATCGAGTGGCGGGGCAGCAATTACCTTTGGAGCAAATCGCTCGAGTTTTTGAAATTCGTCGAGGCGCCTCTCCGCTGCGGCGAGACGTTCGAACTTGCCACGGACATCAAGGACGCGGGCGAGAAAAATACGTTCGAGAAAAACGATTGGCGTCTCGTCGATCCGCATGCGCTCAGCATCGATTGGGATCGTTATCGCGATTACATCCGCGCGTCGAAGGGCGAATTCACCGTGGCCAAGGACCAATACACCCGGCTCGCCACGGGATGGTTCAGCGACCGCTCCGCATGTTATTTGGCGGCGGGGCGGCCGGTCATCACGCAGGAGACGGGGTTCACGGAATTTTACGGCGGCAAGGAAGGGCTGCTTCCCTTCCGCACCATGGAGGACATCGTCGCGGCGGCCGGGGCGATCCGTGCCGACTACCCGAAGCATGCCAAAGCCGCGCATGAGATCGCGCGGGAATATTTCGAGGCGGAGAAAGTCCTCGCTTCCCTCCTCGAGCGGGCCGGAGTTTGATTTTGGCATGACGCGTTGCCTGCTGTGTTTGCTTCTCGCCCTCGCGCTCCCGGGTTGCAGTTGGCTGCCGAAATGGGGTGGCGGATGGTTCGGCTTGGTCAAAAAGAAACCGGAGGCGCCCGAGGCGACTTTGCCCGCCTGGATCGGGAGGGTGGTCATGGTGGACGGGGACAACAAGTTTGCCTTGGTCGACACCGGTGCGCCCTTGCGTCTCCCGCCCGGCAAGCAACTGTTGGCCTTCCGCGAGAAGCAGCGCACCGCCCTGCTCGAAACGACCGACGAAACGCGGCCGCCTTTCCTCGCCGTCCAGATTGTCGAAGGCATGCCCTCCCTCGACGACCAAGTGGCGGTGGACGAGAGCCGGCCGCCCCAAGCGCTGCCCGCCGACTGAAGGATTGCTGAAGGATAAGGGCTGGGTTTTAATGTGAGGTTCCCGATGAACCTCCTTCTCCGGACCTGCGCGGCCTTGCCGGTCCTCCTATGGGCCGGCTCCTCTGTGGCTCCGGCCCAGACTCCGTCCCCGACTCCCAACCGGGTGGCGGAAATCATGAAGGAGAGCTTCCCGAATCCGGACCAAGCCGCTTCCGCTCGCCCGACCCCGGCGGCCACTCCGGCTGCTTCTGCGGCGTCTCCCACGCCTTCGGCCGAAATGCTCGCGCCCATGCCGGCGGGGTTGCCTACCCCGATGCCTTCACCCGTTGTCTCGCCGGCCGCGCCGGTGCAGCCATCCCAAATTCCCGGCCTCGACCCGCAGCTCGAAGGCCAGATCGAGGCGGGGATTCCCGACCCGATGCAAATGACTTTCCCGACGGTGCCGACCATCGCCGAACCGCAACCGGAGAAGGGCCCGGACCCGGTGACAACCATCAAGCTGCCCCCGGCCTCTTCGCTCGAACTTGCCCTTGCCCCGGGCGCGCAAAAAATGAACATCGCCGACGCCATCGGCACCGCGGTTTCCAAAAATCCGGAGATACTCACCGCCATCCAGCAAATCCGTCTGACCAAGGGGCAACTCGTGCAGGTGCGCGCCGCGCTTTTGCCGCAAGTCCAGGCCGGAACCACTTACCAAATACAATCCGAGCAACTGGCCAATCCGAACCGCCGCGCCGAATTCGGTTTCGTCAACAACAACGAGGCCCTCAATGTCACCATCCAAGTCAACCAGAGCATCTGGTCGGGATGGAAAAATCAGGCGGACTTTTCCGCGGCACGATTGGCCAACGACAGCGCCTACTACTCGCTGCGCCAGACGATCGACAAAGTCGTCGCGGATACCAAAACACTGTTTTACGACATCATCTTCAACCGTGCGCTCATCCGCGTGCGCGAGGAATCCGTGGCTGTCCTCCAATCGCAATTGCAGGACCAGCAGAGCCGCTTCGAGGCCGGCACCGTCCCGCGCTTCAACGTGCTGCAGGCCGAAGTCGCGCTGGCCAACGCCATTCCCCCGGTCATCCAGGCGCGCAACGCGCTCCGCATCTCGCAGTTCGCTTTGGTCAAGCAGCTCGGCCTGAACTATCCGGAAAATCCCTCGCAGGTGCCGATCGATGTCATCGGACAACTCGATTACGATCCGATCGACATCAACCTGGGCGGCTCCGTCTTCACCGCCCTGGCCCGCAACCCGTCGCTCAAAATCCAGCGGCAGAACATCCTCATCGGCGCGGAAAAACTGAAATCCGCCATGTCGGGCTTCCAGCCCACGCTCAATGCCACGGCCGGATGGCAAACGTTCAACGTGCCCACCGCGTCCATGCTCGACGACACGGTCAACGGCTGGTTTTTCGGAGTGACGGGCAACTGGAATATTTTCGACGGACTCGCAACGGTCGGAGCGACGCAGGCCGCGCGCGCTTCGCTCGAACAGTCGCGCATCAACTACGACAATTCCGCGCGCGGGGTGGAGCTCGAAGTGCAGCGTGCCGTGTCCAATCTCATCGAGGCGCAGGAAATCATCGACAGCCAGCGGGCCAACGTGACGCAGGCGACCGAAGCTCTGCGCCTCTCCCGCGAGCGGCTCGACGCCGGTGCCGGAACCCAGCTCGATGTCCTCAACGCGCAACAGTCGCTGCTCGAGGCGCAAACCACCGAGCTGGAAGGCCGCTACCGCTACATCACCGCCTTGGCCGAATACAACCGCGTTCTCTCGCTCGATACGGTCTACGCCGACACCTACGACGATCCGATGCTCACCGCGCGCGACAGGAAGCGCAACGACCAGCTCAACTCGACGGACAACCCGAACCCGGGCGTTCTCAACGGCACCATGCCGAAGAAAAACGAGACTCTGCGTCCCTCGAAAAAACAGAAGCCCGCGCCCGCGCCGACCGACAAGAAGGCCACGGTGAAGAACCGTTGAGCGCGGAGGAGATGTTCGAGCCGCTGGCCGGCGTCCCCGGGGTAAGCGCGTCATTTGTTCCCCGCATCACCGGGATCGATGTGGCCACCGATCGCGCCACCGCGCTCGAGCGCCTAGCGCCGGTCCACGCGGAGTATCTTCGCGGGCGCGGCTTCGATGAGGCGCATCTCGCCACGGCCGAGCAGGTGCACGGGGATGCGGTCGCCGTGGCCGCGGACGCGTCCTTGCACGGCGGTGCGGATGCCCTGGTCACCGGTGTCAAAGGTCTCGGTCTCGGTATTTATGTCGCCGATTGTGCCGCGGTTTATCTTGCCGATCGCAAGGGACGCGCCGTCGGACTCGTCCACTCCGGCCGCGCCGGAACAACAAAGAACATCGTGGGGCGCACGATCGAGCTTCTCGGTGCGGAGTTCGGAGTTGATGCGGCGGATTTGGTCGTGGAGATCGGCCCGTGTATTCGTCCGCCTCTCTACGAAACCGATTTTGCCGCGGAGATTGCCGCACAGGCCCGCGCGGCGGGCGCAACCGACGTGCGGGATCGCGGCATTTGCACGGGACAGAACGTCGACCGGTATTATTCCTACCGGGTGGAACGCGGACAAACCGGACGCATGCTTGCCGTGCTCGCCTTGCGGCCATGATCAGGCAGTTCGACGCCGCGGAGCCGGAATGGATGGATGTGGCGGAGGCGCCCACACCCGAACTGGAACGAGACCTGCGCAATCTCGAGTCGCTCAACCGCCGTTTCGGCGCCTGCCGTGTGGTGCTGAAACAACTGGCCCCGCTTTTGCGCCGGCGGCAACCGTTGCGCATTCTGGATCTGGCCACCGGCGGCGGCGATATTCCGCGCGCTATCGTTCGCGAAGCGCGCGCACAGCAGTGTCCCGTGGCGATTACGGCGGTCGACCGGCAGGAGGCAACCTTGCGCATCGCCGAGAAATTCTCCGGGGACTTTCCCGAGATCCAATATGTCCGGGCGGACATCGTCGGCTTCGCGCCGGATAAACCGGTCGACGTTGTGATGTGCAATCTGGCTTTGCACCATTTCGAGGAAACCGACGTGATCCGCATTCTGCGACAATGCCGCATGCAGGCCGGACTTGCCGCGCTGGTGACCGACCTGCGGCGTTCGCTTCTGGCCCGGGTCGCCATCGTGGGCGTGACCGAACTTTTCTACCGCGAGCCGATGACGCGCCATGATGCCCGGGTTTCCGCCGCGCGCGCTTTTTCCTACGCCGAACTCCACCGCTTGGCCGTGGCCGCCGGCTGGTGGGGATT
>JAFMJK010000224.1 GCA_017853515.1 Chthoniobacterales bacterium
TCCAAACGCACCGAGGACTACATCACCGGACGCTTTGGTTGATCGCGGGCGGCTTTTGATATCCCGGTCATTTTTCCGGACTTTTTATGGACACCTCCGAATTCGTTGGCCTGCTTGCTGCCGCGGGCGAGAAAGACGTCCGCTTTCTTTTGCCCGATGGCGGATTCATTCCCGCGCATGCGCACATCACAGAAGTGGGCCGCGTCGACCGCGAGTTCCTCGATTGCGGGGGCGAACTTCGCAAAACGTCCTTCTGCTGCCTGCAAGCCTGGGTGGCGGATGACGAGGACCATCGTCTGCCGGCCGCCAAGCTCGCCTCCATCATCCGCCGCGCTCTCGAACCGCTCCGGGTTTCAGGTCTTCCGGTCGAGATTGAATATGAAGACGGATACGTTTCGCAGTTTCCCGTGGTCTCGCTGGAGACAGGCGATGTCGTGCTCGTCCGTTTGGGAACCAAACACACCGATTGCCTGGCCAAGGAAGTTTGCCTTCCGCCCGCGGCGGCTGGCGATGGTTGCTGCGCCCCCGGTTCGGGTTGTTGCTGAAGGCTGCGACTCTGTCACGAAACTGTGACAGTGCTTCCGTGGCGCGGTTGGCCGGTGCGTGCTACCAGTCTGTGTGCGGATGGAGCGCGAAGACCCGACCGCGCAAAACAAAACTCCCCAAACATGCTCGAGCGCTATCTCGACGAAATCGGACGCGAACCGCTCCTCGGTGCGGAGGAGGAATTGTCGCTCGCCCGCCGCGTGCAGTGCGGCGATGCCAAAGCGCGCGACCGAATGATCAAGGCCAACCTCCGGCTGGTCGTTAAGATCGCCGCCGAATTCGCCAGCCGTGGCGTGCCGTTAGCCGACTTGGTTTCCGAAGGCAACGTGGGGTTGATCAAAGCGGTCGACCGGTTCCGTCCGGGCAACGGCGCCAAGTTCAGCACCTACGCCTCGTGGTGGATCCGCGAGGCCGTGCACCGCTGCCTTTGCATGCAATCGCGCGTCGTGCGCTTGCCCGCGACGGCTGTGTCGAAAATAGGCAAACTGCGACGCGTCGCGGCCATGATGTCCACGGAACTCGGACGCGACCCCGAGCCTTCCGAGTTGGCCGAAGAGTTGGGTATGCCTGTCGGGGCCGTTGAGCGCTGGGAGGCGGCGGCGCGGAGCAACGCGTCCCTCGACGAGCAGATCGGCGGTGAGGAGGGCTTTTCCCTCGCGGCCGGCCTGCGCGACGAGACTCTACCCGCGGCCGACGAGGCGATGTTCGACAGCGAAAGTTGCGCCCAGACCTTGCATCTGCTCGCTGTTCTTTCCGTGCGTGAGCGCCGGGTCCTCGAGCGCCGCTACGGTCTCGGCGGGGATGAGGTGTGCACCCTCGAAGAAGTGAGCGCGGAATTCGGCTGCACCCGCGAACGCGTCCGCCAGATCCAGGATGCCGCACTCCGCAAATTGCGCCGCGAATGGCGCCGGCGTGAAGCCTTCGCGCAACTCGACCGCCCCGCGGCTTAGAGAGTCGCCCGCGACGAGGAGCTTGTCTCTTCAGTGAAGCCTTGCGTCCCTGCTTCATCCGCGCGGACGGACTTATCGCGTCCGACGGAAACAGGCCTGTTGGGTTCGCATGACGCAAGGTCATGCGCGGCGCAAACAAACTCCTCTCTTGGTAGGGCCCGCTGGCTCAGCGGGCCGCTGCCTTTCTGGTGAATGCGTGCGGTCGGCTGGGCCAGCCGACCCTACCGAGGGGTGTGAAAAGTCGAAAAACTTTTCGGGTTTGGTATCAGTCGTCTCTTCCCTCCGTCAGCCAGCGCTCGATTTCGCGGATCGTTTTCTCTCCGCAGTTGCGTTGTCCCCGCAGTTTCGCCACGACATTCTTGGCCTGCGCATCCTCGCGCGTGTAGACCCGCAGACGACCCAGCACATTGGCCGCCCGCGTGGAGAGTTCCCAATGCTCCGTGCGCACGCCCAGCTCTTTGATTCTGGCGCGGTGCCGCTGCAGCATGATAGACACCGCTTGCGGCGTCAGTCCCATGTGTCGCGCGATCTCCTGGAGCTTGTAACCAAGCCCCCGCATGATCGCGATGTCGCGCACGCGCGAAGGTAGTGCCTCGATCACCATACCGACCGATTCCATGCGGCGCTGCGCAGTGATGCGGGGCACGGGCGCGCGGTGGTGCGTGTCGATTCCCTGCATGAATGGAAATGGCCCCGCTTCCGGTGTCTGTTTTTCGCTTTGTATCACGGTGCGTACATGATCGGAGTTCTTCCGCGCCGCTTCACTGTGCGCGCGCGTTCTTCGCGCGGCGCGGGACGCGGGGTGGACCGCGAAGCAAGAGCGCCGATGATGCGATTCAGCATGGCTCTGACAGCGCGCTTCATAGTCGCAACTACAGTCCCCGCTCCGCGTTTGCGCAATGCACCGATTGTGAAATGAATGTCACATCACGTCGGTGTTCTGTGTCGAAATTGTCACACGGCGCGCGCTTCAACCGCGGCGCATTCTGTGCCATGAGCGTCTATGCCGACACACCGGGCAGGATGGATCTCCGACGTGCATCTCGGCACGCGCGGCAGCCAGGCTGCCGCTTTGCTCGAGTTCCTGCGCGACCACGAATTCGAAACGCTCTATCTGGTCGGCGATCTTCTCGACATCTGGTCGCTGCGTCGCCGGCGTTATTGGCCGCAATCGCACAACGACGTCATCCAGAAACTCCTGCGCAAAGCGCGCAAAGGCACGCGGCTCGTCTACATCCCGGGCAACCACGACGAATTCGTCGCCGAATTCCCCGGAGAGTTCGGCAATGTGGAAATCGTCCCGCAGACTATTCACACCACGGCTGATGGCCGCCGCATCCTCGTCATGCACGGTCACGAACTCGATACCGTGGTGCAGAACATGGGTTGGCTCGCCCACGTCGGCGACATCGGCTACCAGTTGCTCCTCCAGCTCAATCGTCCCGTGCACTGGGTGCGCAACCGGCTCGGTCTGGCTCCCTGGTCGCTCAGCGCCTACGTCAAATCACGGGTGAAAAACGCGGTCAACTTCATCGGCGATTTCGAGGAAGCCATCGGACGCTATGCCGCGGACCATGGCGCGCGGGCCGTGCTCTGCGGACATATTCACACGCCGGCTATCCGGCAGATCGGGGATATCTCCTATTACAACTCCGGTGATTGGGTCGAAAGCTGCACCGCCCTGATCGAAGACGGCACCGGCCGCATCACCTTGTGGCGCCGCCACGACGAACCGGTCCAAGTCGGGTTGGCCATC
>JAFMJK010000032.1 GCA_017853515.1 Chthoniobacterales bacterium
CTCAATCTTGCCGGAGTGAGGGACAAGCGGCTAAAAATGAGACGTCCGGATCATATAGGATAGGGTTCCTGTCTGATTTTTTTGAACGTTTCGCGCCGCCGGGCGTCAAAAACAATAAGACCATGAAATACCTGTTTCTATCCTTGGCTCTGAGTGCGTCGCTCCTGACTGGTTGCGCTTCCATGTGCAAAAACAAGGCGTCCTGCGCGACGACCACCGCCTGCTGCAAAAGCAAGTGTTGCGCCGACAACTGCAGCCAGAAGTGCAAGTGCTGCGACAGTTGCGGCAACAAGCCCAAGGCTTCCTGATTTTTTGGTTTGGTAGGGGGTAAAGGGCGTCCGCACTTGGGGTTGCGGGCGCCCTTCTTCTATTCCGCGAAGGAAAGTTGGATCGCGCCGTCTCTCCGAGTTGTAGGCTCTACGAGCCGGAAGCCCGGCGCGATTTTCAGTCTGCTCATCGCGCCAGAGGCTGCGCGATCCACCTAGTTTGCCGCGCCGGGTGCTTTGTTCTCCGCTGTCTTGGCCGGGGAGGGTGCCGGAGTCGGCTTGGGTGCCTCATCCATGGCCAGCAGCCCGCTGACCGTGACAAACTCGTAGCCTTTGGCTTTCAGTCCGGCGATGGCTATGGGCGTGGCGGCGATCGTGCCCGGATGGATATCGTGCGCGAGAAGGATTGCCCCCGGATGCGCGCCCTCGATCAGCCGCCGCGCCACCGTGTTCGCGCCGGGTTTTTTCCAATCGTTCGGATCGACCGACCACAGAATGATGTCGAGCCGGTATTTTTCGAGCAGGTCGTTTTTCACGCGCTCGTTGTAGAGTCCGTAGGTCGGGCGCATGACCGTCACTTTTTGTCCGGTGTTTTTCTCGATGATGGCCGTCGTGTCGCGGATCTGCCGGTCGAATTTTTCCGTGCTGAGCGAGGGGAGACGCGGATGGTCCCATGTGTGGTTGGCCACTTCGTGGCCCTCCGCCGCCATGCGTTGCACGATCTGCGGATAGGCCTCAACCAAGCTTCCCAGCACGAAAAACGTGGCCCGCACGTTTTCGCGCCGGAGGATATCGAGCAGCTGCGGTGTGAGCTTCGCGTGCGGTCCGTCATCGAAGGTCAGCGCGACAACTTTGCGGCTGGTGTTCACCGAATTGAAAAGCGCCGGGCGGTGCCGCCCAGCGCCACCCGTCCCCGGATGCAAAGCCATGCCCTCGCCTGTGCTGGACGCGGATGGAGCGGGCGTGGTGTCGCCAACCGCGGGGTAGGCGAGGTTGCCGGCCGGTGCGGGGGCGGTGTTGGTGTTGGTCGCAGGCGGCACGAGATCCGCATAGCGCGAGAGCGAGGCGGGCGACGGCTGCGCATCGGAGGGCGAGGAGTGGGGGATCGGGATTTCCTCCGCTTTCCCTGTTGCCGCGGCGGAAAGAAGGAGAGCCACGATGGCAGCCGCGCGACGGACCCGATGCATCACGATTTCTATGGTCCAACCGGACCATTTTGGCAACCGCATCCGCCGACCCCCGTGACTTTGTCTCTCCGTGAGGTTCTTCGTCTGTTCAAGTTGCGCGCAACAATCCGATCCGACGGCCCGACCCCCAAAATCAGAACTTTGCGCACCCGATTACCGGCTTTGCAGTCTTCTTCTGGCTCCATAGAATCCGCATTGAACCACACCGCATTCAACATGAAAAAACTGCTTACCTTCGCTGTCTTGCTTGCTCTCGTTTCGGTTTCCTTCGCCGAGGAGGACGATAGCTCCAAAGAAATCCGCAACACCTCGGTGGTCGAATCCGGCACCTATCAGGTCACGGCCAAGAAGGTCGATCCGGAGGAGAAGGAAATCTACGTGACCATGGAGGACGGCAAAGTCCTCGAGTTGTATTTCAGCGACGCGACCAAGCTGACGCAGGGCGGCAAGGACGTCGCCTTCGATGTGCTCAAAAAGGGACAGAAGCTCGAAGTGCAAGTGGAGAGGGGCGGTGCGAAGCTGAAACCGCTGGCGGTGACGATTCTCGACTAATCTCACGCGCAGGCCCGATGCAGCGCTGACTCGTTTTCCATGGCTTTTCCGACGAGAAAGCTGCATCGCCGGCTCTCGCCTCTTCTTTTCGTGCTCATCGCGGTCAGCGCGGTGACCGGCGTTGCTTATCGCGCGGGCAAGAAGTGGTTCGGTATGAGCGGGCAGACCGGACAGGCCGTCATGGAATGGCACACCGGGGAGTGGCTTGGACCGGCGTGGTCGCCCTTCTACGTGCTGCTCACCGGTCTCGGTCTGCTTTTCCTCATCGTCACCGGAATAACCATGTTGCGGCAGCGGGGAGGAAAGGGGATCGCCCGCTGGTGGCATCGCGTCCTCGGCGGAGTGTTGCTCCTGCCGCTCGCCGCCACGGCTGTCACCGGTGTGCTCTACAAAACCGGACAGGCGTGGTTCGGTCTCTCGGAGGACACCGCGGATCTCCTCATGACCATCCACGAAGGCGCATGGCTCGGGAAAAATCTCAAAGTCTGGTATGTGGTGGTCACCGGCAGCGGTGTGCTCGCCATGGGCTTGTTCGGTCTCGTCCTCCTGCGCCGCAAGCGGGGGTAGGGCAGTTTTGGTCGAAACGCCGCGATCCACCTCTGCGAATCTTGCAGCGGCGTCGTCCTCGCTGTCGCATCTTTTTTCCCCGGTGCGCAGACGCGCTCACCAAACATTGAGTTATAGCAAACCAGAAAAGGATCTGGACTATCGAACAAGGTTTTGAAGGTAGGGACACGCGGCTCGCGTGTCCGTTGGAAAGAGGGCGGACGAGCGAACCGCTCGTCCCTACCTCCAGTAACAAAGTCGAAAATCCTTTGGGACTTGGTATCAACTTTCGCCCATGTGCCTCAGTCATGACGGCCGAGACGGCCGTGCCGCTGGATTTTCCTCGCGTCTGTCGCTCTTTGGGAAGTGGTATTATGGCGCGCCCAGCGGCGCCTTTTCCGTTAACTCGTCTCCTAAAGGTTCGATCGCGATCCAGTCGATGAGCATCGTGCGGTAATCTTCCCAGTCGGGGCGACCGGCCCAGGGCATTTGGCGCAGACCGACGATTAGGTCGGCTTCACCCCGGGGAACGATATCCTCGACGACGGCCTGCTCGACGCCGTCGATGAGAAAGCGCACAGAGTTGGTGCGCCATTCGATCGCATAGGTGTGGAAGTTTCCGTCTTGGTGCGAGACGCGCCGTCCGCCCGCATCGGTGATCGGCTTCTGGATTTTGCGCGACGGAACGAAGTCCCCGACATCCGCGGCGGCGTAGGTGTTGAGGCGCACATCGGTCCATCCTCCCTCCGGGCCCGCGGGATGACCGGTCTCGGGTCCGTGGGTGTCGTCCGCCACGATTTCTATGTCGATCTCGTCGAGCGTCTTGTTTTCCCGGTGGATGAAAATCATCGAGGCAACTCCCGGGATGGCTGTGTCCCGCGCGCGCATGGCGAAACGATGGCCGGGACCGACCGGACCGATTTGGATCGTTTGGAAAGGCCAGAAGGTTCCGTGCGGGAGTCGAGGTTTCAGCAGCGACCGCTCGACCGAGAGGTAGGCGAAACCGTCGCCCGGGACGATTTTATACCAACTTGTCGCCGGGCTGAGTTCCGCGAGGTAACTCCAAGCACAGCCCGGCGGGGCCGCGGGTTTGCCCGGATCCGCAAAGTCCTCGCGATAGTCCAGTGCGTGGGCCGCGCCGGTCCCGAGGAACAGCAGGGCGGAGAAAATCTCAGGCCGCCACCACGTGCGCCTTGCGATTTTTCGGGACGACATTGCAGGCATCGATGACGAGGGGGACAAGATCGGCGAGTTGCTCGTAGTGCACGCCGCGGTGGGCCGTGCAGACGATGGCCGCGGCGCAGTCCGAAAGATTACGTTCGCTCCAGAGCATGGAAGAGCGACCCGCCCAGTGTCCGTGGCCCGGAGGGATCTTGGGCACGTGCTCGTCGTAGTATTCGACCTCGGCGCCTTTTTTGGCCAGCAAGTCCATGATGTGGTAGCTCGGCGACTCGCGGTCGTCGGAGATGCCCGGTTTGTAAGCCAGTCCGAGGACGAGCACGCGCGCCCCGCGCAACGACCTTCCGGCGGCGTTCATCGCCTCGAGCAGATGGTTCACCACGTAGTAGGGCATCGAGCGGTTGATCTGCCCGGCCAGTTCGATGAAGCGCGTGTCGTAATTGAACTCCTTGGCCTTCCACGTGAGGTAATACGGATCGATGGGAATGCAGTGCCCGCCCACGCCGGGTCCGGGATAAAACGGCATGAAACCGAAGGGTTTCGTTTTGGCCGCGTCGATGACTTCCCAGATGTCGATGTCCATCGAGGAATAGATGCGCTTGAGTTCGTTGACCAAAGCGATGTTGATAAAGCGGAAGATGTTCTCCGTGAGCTTGACCGCCTCGGCTGTGTCGCAGTCCTTGACCGGCACAAGGTGTTTGATGACGCGTCCGTAGAGATCTTGGCCGCGCTCGAGGCAGGCGGGAGTGAGGCCGCCGATGACCTTGGGCATGTCGCCGATCACGCTTTGTGTGTTCCCGGGGTCTTCGCGCTCCGGCGAGAAGACGAGGGCGAAATCCGTCCCGGCCTTGAGACCCGAGCCTTTTTCCAACACGGCGCGGAGTTCTTCGCGCGTGGTGCCCGGATAAGTGCTCGATTCGAGCGAAACGAGCATGCCGCGCCGAAGGTGCGGCGCGATCTCCTCGCCTGCGTCGAGGATGTGCGACAAGTCCGGATCCTGGTGTTTGCGCAGCGGGGTGGGCACGCAGATGATGACGGCCTCGCACTCGGAGAGTCTGCTTTTGTCCGCGCTGAATTCGAGCCGCTTGGTCTGCAGCGCCTTGGCGATGGCGTCCGGCGGCAGATGTGCGAGCGGGGCGTGGCCGTTTTGCAACTCCAGCACGCGTCCGCCGTCCGCGTCGAACCCGAGCACGCGGCATCCCGCATTGACGAAGCCGAGGGCGAGGGGGATTCCGACGTAACCGAGGCCGACAATGGCGACTTCGTGCTTTGCGTCGGCGGGCTTGGCGATCATGCCCCCGCCGCTCCCTCGCCGATCCGTTCCATGCGCGCTCCCAGGTCGCGGCGGCGGAAGAGGAAGTATTGGAACATGCCGACCACGGCGGCCAACTGCCGCCACTGGTGATAGCCGAGGTTGTCGGTCAGAATCGCGGCGATCATTTTCCAGAAATCGACCCACGAGGCGGTGCGCAGACGCGACATTTCGGTGAGGAGCACAGCGAGGAGACTGAGGAAAATGCCGGTAATGTAGGCGAGGAAGAACAGAATGACGACTTCGGTCCATCCGACCACACCCGCGACGAGGAGACCCACCGCCAAGATATACGCGGTGATCTCGACGAGGGGGGCGAATGCCTCGAAGAGAATGAAGAACGGCATGCCGAAGAGTCCGGTCATGCCGTAGCGCGGATTCAAGATCATCCGCCAGTTGCGGAAAAGGGCCTCGAAGGTGCCGCGTTGCCAGCGGTTGCGCTGGGATGCATAGAGTTTGGCCGACTCGGGAACCTCGGTGAAGCAGACCGCATCCGGCGTGAAGACCAGCTTGCCGCCGTTCTTCTCCTTGCGGTCGAAGATGTGCTTGTTGAGCCGGATGGTGAATTCGATGTCGTCCGTGATCGCTTTGGCCCACGAGCCACCGAGTTTTTCGAAGATGTTCTTCTTCACGAGCAGCAAAGCCCCGGAAATGCAGAGCATGCTATTGAGGCGGCAAAGCCCGGTGCGGGACCATTGGAAGCTGCGCGCGTATTCCACCTCCTGGTTGAGTCCCAGCATGGTCGGCGGAAGTCCGCGCTGGACGATCACGCCGTCTTCGAGGATCAGGCCGTTGCTGGGCCGCACCACGCCGGCCGAGGCGACGATGCGGGAGTCGATCAAGAATGGCCGTGCCATGTGCAGCAGGCCGTCCGGTTCGAGCACGGAGTCGGCATCGGTGACGAGGAGGAGCGGATAACGGGCCATGGTGACCGCGGCATTGATCGCGTCGGCCCGGCGCCCGTTCTCTTTGGTAACCACGACGAGGTTCGGATGTTCGTCGGACTCGAAAACTGCCTTCACCTTCTCCGTTTCGAGCCGCTTGGGGCCGTGCTTTTCGACGCGGCGGAGCTTGAAGTGGTCGATGAGCACGTCGAGCGTGCGGTCCGTCGAGCCGTCATCGACCACGATGACTTCATGGGCCGGGTAGTTGAGGCGGAGGAGGTTTTCCGCGGTGTTGACGATGATGGCCGATTCATTGTGCGCCGGCACGATGATGGAGACGGGCATGGAGAGGTTGGACCGAGCGATGCGGTCGAATTCGGCAAAGGTGATGCCCTTGTTGTATTTGCGGATCTGCACCGAGCCGACCAGGACAAGAAGCAGGTAGATGGCGTGCAGGACGATGAAGTAGACGAGAATGAACCCGAGAAGGAAATAGACGATGGTCATCATGATTGTGCTCCCGAGGGAAGGGCCCCGTGTTCCGTCAGCACTTGCGTGCTCATCTCGCGGGCGTAGCGGTCGGCGGCGTCCCGCGCGGATGTTTTGAGGGCTGTGATGCCCGGTTCGCCGAGGGAAAAGAGCGCCTGTGCCGCGGAGAAACGCACCCACCAGGCGGAATCGGCGAGAGCGGCAACGAGGCGGTCGATTTCGGCCGTGCCATGCAGCTTGCCGATGGCTTGCACGGCGGCATTGCGGACCTCCCAAGAAGGATCCGCGGCCAGTTTGGCCGCCGCGGTGAGAGTGGAACGGTCGCCGATCGCTCCGAGCGATCGCGCCGCATTCAAGCGCACGCGGAATTCGGGGTGGTCGAGGAGGGCGGACAGCGGGGCGGCAGCTTCCTTCGCCTGGAGCATGCCGAGCACGCGCGAGGCGACATTCAGCACGCTCTCGGAATACTTGCCGCCGGGATTGCGCACCACGTCGAGGAGCGGAGCGACGGCATCACTGCCCATCTCGTGGAGGATTTCCGCGGTGCGGCGTTCGTTCAGTTCGCCCGGAACATCGAAGGCGAGCAGGATGGGGTCGACGGCATCCGCGGTGCGCAGGGCCACAAGGGAGCGCGCGGCGGCGAATCGGACGACGAGGACTTCGTCCTTCAGCGCCGCGATGAGTTCCGTGACGGTGCCGTGATCGCCCAAATAGCCGAGTCGCTCCGCGGCGGCCAAACGCTTTTCCCATTGGCGGTGTTTCAACTGCTCGCGCAGGTCGGTCTTTACCGGCAAGAGGGCGAAAAGCGGCTGCAATTTCGGGCGATCGGAGGGCTCGAGATGCTCGGAGACCTGCATGAGCAGGGCGAGAGCCTCGTCGGGGTCGCGCCCTAGCTCCGGTGCGACCTCATCGGCAGCGCGGCGGCCGGTGACGAAACCGGCAACGAGGGGCTCGACGCGGTGGCGGTAGCGCGAGCTGTGCGTCGCGCGCCATTCGCTGCGGAGGCGTATCACGATGATGAAGGCCAGCAGGAGTAGGCTCAGCAGGGTGAGCAGCACCGAGAGGTTGGTCGCGATGCGCAGAATTTCCGGTCCTAGAATGTCCATATGAGTCCGAGTGTCGGGGTGAGTTGCTGGTAAAGCTCGTCGTTGCTGTCCTGCTTGAGGCGGTAGACGTATTGCACGCCCCCGAACACGCTGAGGTCCTTGGTGATCGGCTGCCGGTAAAACAGCGAATAGGTGTAGGCGGGGGAGAGGCCGGTTTCGTTCGTGCCGAAGTCGAGGTCGGGGTCGGTGCCGTAAGCGAAACCGACGGTCAGGCGCCCGCCGCCGGGCAAATTGCCCCAATTGAGCGTGCCGGAATAGTAGTTGTAGCCGAAGTCGTTGAAGGCCCAGCCGCGCGCGTAGCGGAGGGTGAGAAAAATGTCGTCGTTATACCAAAGCGTGATGCCCGGTTTGAGTTGCTCGATGGAGCCCGGACCGACGGGGCCCTGCGTGGCGAAGTTGAACTGCTGATAGTCGAAGAGGAGCGTGACTCGCTTGTGCACCTGCCACTCGACTCCGCCGGCGTAGATTTGGTCGGGCGAGAAATCGGGGTCCGGGGTGAACGACAGTTTCGAGTGAACCTCGAGGAATTTCCACGGATACCAGGAGGCGAACGCGCTATACATGATGTCGTTGCCGGCCGGCGGACGCTGCATCAGGTCGATCTCCGCGCCGACGAGAAAGTTTCGCGTCACGCGATACATCAATTGGATGTCCTCTTCCTGCCAGCTCTCGCGGCCTTTGTTGAAGAAACTCCAGCTGAACGAAGGCACCAGAATCCAGCGCTTGAAGGGCTCCTCTTGCGTGATCTCGACCGGCGCTGCCAGCCTGCGCTGCAGGGCGGCGCGTTCCTGCACTGTGGTGGCGACGGCTTGCCCCGCAGCATGGGGAGCGAGGAGGGCGAGGGCGAGAAAGATAGCGGCGATGGTTTTCATGCGTGGGCGTGGAGTGGTGCGGGGCGGTGGGACGAGACGAGATCGTCGATGGTGTTCTCGAGCGTGAAGCGCGGACGAAAGCCGGTCAGTTCCTGCAACCGTCTGACGACCGGGCGCCGGCGCATGATGTGCTCGAAGTGGGCGCCGTAGGCCTCATCGAAAGGAACGAACGTGATCTCCGAATTGCTCCCGGTGCGTTCGATGACCAGCTTGGCCAGGTCGAGGATGGAGATTTCCCGGGTGGTGCCGACATTGACCGGCACTCCGTAGGCCGCGCGGCAACCCGCGAGCAGGTCGAGCGCCGCGACCGTGTCGCGCACATCGCAGAACGAGCGCGTTTGCCTGCCGTCTCCATAGACGGTGAGCGGCTTGCCTTTGACTGCTTCGTCCACGAACCGCGGGACGACAAAGCCGTAGGTGCCGGTTTGGCGCGGCCCCGCCGCATTGAAGAGACGCGCCACGGCCACCGGCAGGCCGAAGGATTCGCGGTAGGCGTGCGCTTGGATTTCGTTGACCAGTTTGCTCAGTCCGTAGCCGGTGAGGCCGCCGTCGTGCGGTGTGAAAACCACGTCGTCTTCTTCGCCCAGTTCCTTCGCCTCGGAGCGTCCGTAGACCGAAGAACTCGAGGCGATGACCACTTGCGGCAAATGTCCGGACGTGGCTACGGCCTCCAGCAGCGCCTCGGTTGCGCCGACATTCACCTTGGTGATGCGCACCGGATCCTTGAGCACGCGGAACATGCCGACCACCGCGGCGAGATGATAAATGCGGTCGGCCACCTTTGCCGCACCGGCCAAGCCAGGCCATGCGAGAAGATCCGCGTGGACGAAGCGGAAACGGGGGTGGCTCTTGAAAGCTTCCACATTGGCGGGATTTCCGGTGCTCAAATCATCAACCGCCACAACCTCGTCACCGCGCTCCAGATGAAAGGTCGCAACGTGGGATCCGATGAAACCCGCGCCGCCGGTGATGAGGATGTTCATAAAATTGGTTCCGCTGCGGTCTGATTTTTGCGAGTCGCGTCGCGTGGCGGCAAGATAAATCGAAGTGTTTCTTTCCGCCGTGTGTGGCTTCCCGCTCCGATATCCATCAAAGCCTACTAAAGCGCGATCTGGAGAGAGCTACGATGGGGTGATCGACCCATCCACTCTTTGCGGCGACTTCGCGACAATCCGTCGAATGTTGAGTGCTGGGGGCACGCTCAGGCGGCCGCAGCGGCAATCCCGCTCGGTCGTTCCAGTGCCTCCATCTCGAACCGCAGCTTGCGCAGGGCGGCAGACTGGATGAGGCGGATGTTCTCCCGCGTGCAGCCGAATTCATGGCTCACCTGTTCGAGTGTGCGCTCGACGCCGTCGTGCAAACCGAAGCGCAGGCCGATGACGCGCCGCTCGCGCTCGGACAATATGACGAGCAGACGGAGAACGTGTTGACGCAGATTTTTGTCGCGAAGTTCGTCGTAGGGCGAGCGAACGCGTGTGTCCTCAACCGTTTCGCCCAGACCTTTGTCCTGCTCTTCGCTTCCGCGGGGAGGAGCGTCGAGCGAGACTGCAGTGACCGTGGCGCGGCCAAGTTTCGAGAGTTTTTCCGCGCTGAGACCGACTTCCTCGGCGATTTCCTCCTGCGTGGCTTCGCGACCAAGTTCGGACGAGAGTCTTGAGGACACGCGCGCCACGCGGGCTGCTTTGTCGGAAAGGTGCTCGGGAATGCGGACGACCCCGGTCTGGTTGGAGAGGGCGCGGTGCATGGCCTGCTTGATCCACCACGCGGCGTAAGTGCTGAATTTGGCACCGTGGCCTGGTTCGAATCTCTCGACTGCTTTCATCAGACCCACGTTTCCCTCCGAGACAAGGTCCTCGAGCGGCAAGCCGCGGCCGGCGAACTGCGTGGCGATCTTCACCACGAGCCGGAGGTTGGCGCAGATCATCCTGTCCCTCGATTTGCGGCAGCCCTTTTTGATCCGCGCGGCGAGTTCCACTTCCTGCCCGGGAGTGAGCAGTGGGGATGCGGTGAGGCGGCGCAGGTAATAGCCCGAGATGTCGTGTTCGGCGGTTTTCATGGTTCGTTGAGGGCTCCGCAGAAATGGCCGCGGAGAATGCGGTAGAAGAAGAGCACGACCGGCAGGGCAGCCAACCCGAGTCCTACCCCCGTAGCCTCGTGAGCGGCCCCGCCGGTCGAAAAATTCATTGCTCCCGCGACGAGAAGAACCGCCGTGCCCAACGCGCCGCACACCCAAGCAGCGGGCATGACGATGTGCCGGAAGGTGTCGCGCTCCGCGCGGCGCGCCACGCGCAGCGCGCGATCGGCGAAACCGCCGCGCCGTTTTTTGGGAGAGTCCGCGCCCTTCATCGGCGCATTTGAATCCGCTCCGCGTTAGAACGAGCGCCGAGGTGCGTTAAAAATATTTTAGTCTTTTCGGTCCTAGGCTTAGAAAGTTCTAATTTGACGATCTTTCTTTTCTAACCGCCCCGCGGGCATTTTGCTTTCCGGAACGATGACCACCTCCCGAACCGTTCCCGGCCGTGCCGGGACCCGCCCCTGACCATGCGCGTCCTTGTGGCCGAGGATGATGCCAAGCTGCGTTCGCACCTGGTCAAAGCGCTTCGCGCCGCCGGCTACGCGGTGGACGAGACGGGGGACGGCGAGGAAGCCTTGTGGCTGCTCGGCGAGCACCCCTACGACGCGGCGGTCCTCGACATCTCCATGCCCGGACGCGACGGCGTCAGCGTGACCCGCGCGGCGAGGACCAAAGGATGCACCACGCCGGTCTTGATTGCCACGGCGCGCGGCGAACTGAAAGACAAGGTGGGCGGGTTGGACGCCGGAGCGGACGATTATCTGGTCAAGCCTTTCTCCACGGAGGAAATGCTGGCCCGGCTTCGCGCCATCATGCGCCGGAAACGTCCGGACATGAGCATGGTCCTGCGCGTCGAAGATCTGGAGATCGATCTGCGGTCGCGCACGGCGCGCCGCGGCGGCGAGGACATCACGCTGACCAACCGCGAGTTTGCCTTGCTCGAGGCGCTGGCCGAAGCTTCCCCGCGAAGCGTCTCGAAGACCACGCTCGTCGAACGCGTGTGGGATCAGCACTTCGATTCGGGAACCAACGTCTTGAACGTCTACATCAACTACCTCCGCCGCAAAATCGACCTGCCCGGCACGGAACCGCTCATCCACACCGTGCGCGGGGTCGGCTTTTTCGTCGGCCGGGCCGCGAAATGACGCTGCGTCTGAGGTTGGCCGCGCTCTTCGCCGCGGTGCTCTTGGTGGTTTCCGGTCTTTTTGTCATCGCCCTGCGCGGACAGATTTCCCGCGAGCTGAGCGAAGCGCGCAAGTCCGACCCCGCGCCGCTCCGGGAAGAGGCGATGCAGGAGGCGATGAACAGGCTCACGACCGTGTGGTTTGTCGCGGGTGTCCCGATCATGGGACTGTGCTTTCTTCTCGGGTTCCTCGTCGCCTCGCGTTCCGTGCGGCATTTGCGCGAGATCAACGACCAGCTTTCCGGCCTCGAGCCTTCCGATCTGGGCAACCGCATCGCCGCGCCGGACAATGACCCCGAGGTGGCGGAGCTCGTGCTGCAGATCAATTCGTTGCTCGCCCGTGTGGGGCGCTCTTATGACGAGCTCTCCGAGTTTTCCAGCCGCGTGGCGCACGAGCTGCGGACACCGCTCACCATTCTGCGCATGCGTCTGGAGGAAAGCGCCGCCGGTCTGCCCCCCGAGGTGTCCGAGGACTTGCAGGAGGAAGTTGGCAGGCTCTCGCGTTTGGTCGAGAGGTCCCTGGCTGTGGCGCGCGCGCAGGGTGGACGTCTCAAGACAAACATTGCGGCAATCGATCTCTCCGCCCTGCTCGGCGAACTGCGCGAGGACTACGATGCGCTGGCCGAGGAAAAAGGCATCGGGCTCGTTTGGAAAGTTGCGCCCGGGCTCAAGGTGTCGGCCGACAAGGATCTTCTCCGGCAGATTCTGCACAACCTTCTCGACAACGCGATGCGCTACGGCGCGGGCAGCGCGACCGTGGTGGCGGAGCCGCGCGAAGGAGGGCAGCTGGTCGATATCACCGTGCGCAACAGGGTGGCCGGGGCGCCGAACTCGGCCCGCGGGGCGGGCATCGGTTTGCGGCTGGTCAAGTCGCTGGTCGGTGCGATGAAGGGGATGGAATTTTCCGCCGCGGGCAATGCCGGTGAATACGCCGCGCTGCTGGTCTGCCCCGCGCACTCCGCGGCCCAGGCTGTTTCCCCCGTGCTGGGTGGCGTGGTGCGCGATACCGCGTGGGTCGCCGTGCGGGGCAGGGGAACATTCCAGAACAGCGTTGCCGTGTCCGAATTCGCCAAAGCCGCACTCAAGAATGGCTGCAAAAAATTCGCCGTCGATTTTTCCGCGTGCTCGGGCCTCGATTCCACTTTTCTCGGAACCATCGCCGAGATTGGTTCGAGCCTGCACCGCGCCGGTGGCGCGGTGGCCTTCGCCGGAGCGGGAGAGGAAATCCGGCGTTTGCTCGCGGAATATGGTGTGGACTCCCTGGCCTCCGCCGTTGTCGCGCCGGAAGGGATTTTATCCGCGGATTCCCTCGCGTTTCTTCCCCTCGACGCCGCGTTCGAAACCAAGCGCCGCGCCGTCATCGATGCCCACGAGGCCCTTGCCGCCCTCGGTCCGGGGAACGCCGCGCGCTTCCGCGATGCGCTCGATTTTCTCAAGCAAAGGGTGCCCGAGACCTGAGTGTCGGGTCAGGCCCGCGCCTCAGGCGGACGCGACGCATGCGCCGCGCCGCGCCGCTCCGCGGCATAGGCGCGGAATCGTGCGGCGATTTCGTCGCGCACGCGGCGGAACTCCTCCATGATCTCTTCTTCCGAACCGCTGGCGTGCGCGGGATCGTCATAGGGCCAGTGGTGCCGCTGCACTTGGCCCGGAAAAACCGGGCAAGCCTGGTCCGCGTTGCCGCAGACCGTGATCACCGTCTCGATGTCGCGGTCGAGAAATTCGTCCATGTGCTTCGAGGTGTGGCCCGAGAGGTCGATTCCGATTTCGGCCAGGGCGGCGATGGCCTTGGGATGCACATAGCCGGCGGGTCGCGATCCCGCGCTGTGCACCTCGAGAATGTCCCCGGCCGCGGCGCGCAGGATGCCCTCGGCCATGTGGCTGCGGCACGAGTTGCCCGTGCAAAGGACAAGCACGCGCGGCTTTTCGGCCTTGTCGCTCAAGCCGGCCAATGTCCGGCGATGATGATGCCGCTGAGCACGAGCACGCAAAGCGCGGGCAGCGATTTCTTCGGCGTATCACCGACTTTGATGTGCATGGCCACCGCACCGGCCATGAGCGCGGCGACGACCGACGCGGCGGGCAACGCGAGCGAGGGATAGATCAACGCGGCCAGCAGCGCGAAAGCCGAGGTGACTTTCAAAAATCCGACGAGGTAACAGGACCACGCGGGCAGCCCGTAAGCGGCGAATTCCTCGAGCATGTTGGCCGCGGTGCCGCCGCGGTAGGCGGTCGACTTGTTGAAGCGCAGCAACCAGACGTTGAGCAGGCCGCAACCGACAATGACTTGGCAGATTTGGACGAGAGTTTCCATGGGAAGGGGAGGGTAATGGGTTGTTGCTTTGCAGCCTACGCGCTCCCTAGGCTTGCGGTCAGGAGAATTCTTTCGTGCCCGCCATCGACATCCTCGCTGCGCTCTCCGCGGCGGCCTTCCTCTTTTACGGTTCGGCCTGTCTTTTTTCGGCCAAGCTGGTCGCGGAGTTCGAGCGCTACGGGTTGGCGCGATTCCGCAGGCTTGTCGGATTGCTTGAAGTAGCCGGTGCGCTCGGCCTGCTCGCGGGTTGGTGGTTCCCGCCATTGCAAACCGCCGCCGCGGCCGGACTTTTCGCCCTCATGCTCTGCGGGTTGTGGGCTCGCTGGCGTATCCGCGACCCTTGGTATGCCATGCTGCCCGCATTCGCGCTTGCGGTGGTCAACCTGTTCATCTTTCTGCGCAC
>JAFMJK010000033.1 GCA_017853515.1 Chthoniobacterales bacterium
GCAACACAGAAAGAGAAGAACGACGAAAACGGCGCCGGTTCTCCATGTCACCGTTCCGAGCAAATTCAGACGCACCACCGCGACGAGGCAGGCCACGGCGAAAACCGGCACGAGGTTCCACGGGGCAAGCCACTCGATGACGCGGTAAAGTTTGAAATCGTAGGGCCAGACTTGTCCCAGACAGCGCGCGGTGAAGACATAAATACCCAGCAAAAGGTAGAGGGCCGGGGCAAGGATCGCGCTGAAAAAGACCAGCGCGGCGAGCGGGGCGTAGTTTTGTTCGATCAGGCCGCGCACGCCGGTGATGATGTGATTCGATTGCGCCGCGCCGGCCACGTCGAAGGTCATGACCGGAAAAACATTGGCCAGCACGAGAAGGACGATTCCGGTGAGAAGCAGCGCGAGAGCGTTTTGCCGCAGATTCTCGATGCGGGGGACGCCGAGCAATTCCCCGCAGCGAGAGCAGTAGAGTTTCTCCCCTTTGGCCAGCGAACGGTGAACGTAGCTCGCCTCGCACACGTGGCAGGTGTCCCAGTCACCGGGCACGGGAACGGATGGGGTGCGTTGGTCCGCCACGCCGACAACGAAGCAGAAAGCGGTCGGCGACGACAAGCCGCGTCTCGGAGAAACCGGAAACCGCATCCCCGGCGCTTCGGCCCGGGGCTCAGGCGATCGAGAAAATCCGGGACGCCAATCCGACGGCATCGACCGACCCGCGGCTGTGCACGCGCAGGACAGGATCCCCCCCGGCCACCACCTCGCCTTCCTTGCGCAGGCATTCGACCCCGACGGAGAAATCGACAGCATCTTCCGCTTTGGCCCGGCCGGCACCGAGTTCAACGCAAAGGCGCCCGACCTCCAAAGCGTCGATTTTGCGCAGGACGCCGGCCGCGGGCGCGCGGAGGTCCGTAACCACCGGGGCACGATGAAGCTCGCGCATTTTTCCCAACGCCGATGCATCGCCCCCTTGCGCCTCGACCATGGCGACAAATTTCTGCCACGCACTGCCATCATGCAGTCGCTGCCGCAATTTTTCGCGCGGCGCGGCGACAAGCTTGGCCGCCAGGTCGAGTGTGAGGTTGATCAAGTCCTGCGGTCCCCCGCCTTGCAGGACATCGACGCACTCGGCCACCTCGAGCGCGTTGCCAGCGGTGAGGCCGAGGGGTTGGTCCATCGGATTGAGCAGCGCATGTGTCGCGACACCGGCCCCGCGCCCGACGGCGACCATGGCATCGGCCAGCCTCTGCGCGTCTTCACGCTTTTGCATGAACGCTCCACGGCCGAATTTCACGTCGAGGACAAGGCGGTCGAGCGACTCGGCCAACTTCTTCGACATGATACTCGCCACGATGAGCGGCAACGACGCCACTGTGCCGGTCACATCGCGCAAGGCGTAAAGTTTTTTGTCGGCCGGACACAAGTTCTCCGTTTGTCCCGCGATAAAACATCCGACCCTCTCCACCTGTGCGAGCATCTCGTCCCAGGCCAAATTCACGCGGAATCCCGGGATGCTCTCGAGCTTGTCCAGCGTCCCGCCGGTGAAGCCGAGTCCGCGTCCGGAAATCATCGGCACCCACACGCCCTCGCAGGCGAGGAGCGGCGCGAGGATCAGCGAGACCTTGTCACCCACCCCGCCGGTGGAGTGTTTGTCCACCTTCGGCGGCGTACCCGCAGGCCAGGAGAAGACATCGCCCGAATCGCGCATTTCCATGGTCAGCGCGGTGGTTTCCGCATCATCCATCCCGCGGAAAAACACCGCCATGGCCAACGAAGCCATCTGGTAGTCCGGGACTTCCCCGCGAACGTAGCCCCCGATCAATGCGCGGATCTCATCCGGTGTCAGCGCACCTCCATCGCGCTTCTTCTCGATGAGGGACGGGATATGCATCGCCCCGACGGATCGCTTACCAACCGATCGGATGCCAGGCGGTCTTGAATTCGATCGTGTCGAGGATCCAACCGGGGCGGTCCGCCTTGTTCCAATCGGCGGCACGCACCGCGTGCCGCGCGTAGCGCTTCAAGTTCGTCGCCGTGCCCTCGTGCAGCGTCTTGTCCAATGCGTCGTCCTCGCAACCATTGACGATGGCATTCACATCCATGTGCGTGGCGGCGGTCGGGGCGATGTCCGCGCGCTGGCCGGACAAAATGTTGACCACTCCGCCGGGCAAGTCGCTCGTGGCAAGAATCTCGCCGAAAGTCAGCGCGGGCAGCGGATACTTTTCCGAGGCGACCACCACGCAGGTGTTGCCGGTGAGGATGGTTGCCGCGACGAGATGGACGAGCGACACGAAGGACGGTGTGTCCGGACAGAAGATGACGACCACACCGGTGCCTTCCGGATAGGTGAAATTGAAGTGCGGCGACGACACCGGGTTCACCGAACCGAAGACAGCGGTGAATTTGTCGGTCCATCCGGCGTAATGCACGAGCAACTCGACCGCATCGGCCACCTCGCGACGCGCCGCGGCAGCGGAACATCCCGTGCTGCGCACGATTTCGCGTTCCATTTCCTCGGCGCGCATTTCGAGCATTTCGGCGGCGCGGTAGAGAATCTGCCCTTTCAAATACGCACCGGTGCCGCTCCATTTTCCGAATGCCTTTCGGGCGGCCACCACCGCGTCGCGGAAATCCTTGCGCGAACCGCGGCAGACTTGAGCCAGTGTGGTTTTGCCGTCCGGGGAGAGCGCGGGGACGACCTTGCCGCTTTCCGAGCGGATGAAGGCGCCGCCGACATACATTTTGTAGGTCTTGAGCACTTGCAAGCGGCCGTTTCTTGCCGCGACGGGCGTCGTTGCCATACGTTGACCGTTCTAGCCGATGAGCTTGCACAAGGACGAGACAATATTCGTGGCCGGACACCGCGGCATGGCGGGCGATGCCATCCATGGGAAGCTGCTCAGCGACGGCTTCAACAAGGTGATCGGCCGGACCCGCGCCGAACTCGATCTGCTCGACCGCGCTGCCGTGCGCGCGTTTTTCGAAAAAGAGCGCCCGGCGGTCGTCATCGACGCGGCGGCCAAAGTCGGCGGCATCCTGGCCAACAGCGAACAGCCGGTCGAATTTCTCCTGCAGAATCTGACCATCCAAAACAATCTCATCGAAGCCGCGGCCGACTTCGGCACGCGCAAGCTGCTCTTTCTAGGCAGTTCATGCATCTATCCGAAAATGGCCCCGCAACCGATCCCCGAGAGCGCGCTGCTCACCGGTCCGCTCGAGCCGACCAACGACGCCTACGCCATCGCCAAGATCGCAGGGATCAAGCTCTGCCAATCCTACGCCCGCGAATACGGGAAAAATTTCATCAGCGGCATGCCGACCAATTTGTATGGCCCGCACGACAACTACGATCTGCACAACTCGCACATCCTGCCCGCCTTCATCCGCAAGGTCCACGAGGCGAAGAAAAGCGGCGCCAAGTCGATCACCGTCTGGGGCACCGGCACACCGCGGCGCGAGTTCCTCCACACCACCGACCTCGCCGAAGCCTGCCTGTTTCTCCTCGAGCACTATGACGAACCGGATCTGGTCAACATCGGCTGCGGCGAGGACGTGACCATCCGCGAACTGGCCGAGACGGTCTGCGACGTGCTCGGCTTCGACGGCACGCTGGAATTCGACACAAGCAAGCCGGACGGCACCCCGCGCAAGCTGCTCGATATTTCAAAAATCAAATCCCTCGGCTGGTGCCCGCGCATTCCCCTGCCCGAGGGCATCGCCGACGCCTACCGCTGGTTCTGCGAGAACTACAGCGAAGCGCGACTGTGAACTCCCCGCGCGTCAGTGCGCGATGCTTTTGGAAAACAGGTTGATCACCGCCACGCCGGCGATGATCAGGGCGATGCCGATGATCGCGGGAAAATCGAGTTTCTGACCGAATAGTATCCAAGCAATGACGCTGACCAGAATAATTCCTGCTCCGCTCCAGATGGCATAAACAATGCCCACGGACATCGACCGCAAGGTGAGCGAAAGAAAATAAAAGGCGAAGGCGTAGCCCACGAGCACGACGATGGACGGCCACAGCTTGGTGAAACCCTCGCTGGATTTGAGAAAGGACGTGGCGATGACCTCGGCCACAATAGCGATGGTGAGGTAGAGATAAGTCATGGAGGGGAAGTGACGGGTGGCGGGTTGCGGGTGGAGAGTAGTCAATGCTCGGAAAGATGCAGTTGCAACGGTGCATACCTCGCCAATTGCCGGAAATGACCGTCGCGCGCCATCAGCTGTAGTCCGTGTTGCATGGCGTGCTGAGCGATAAGCAGATCAGGAATACCCACGCCATTGATGCCGTGCCGCAGACAAGTGATTTGTAGGCGGACGACCTCATCCCAATCAGGAAGGAGCGGTTCCCTCTCTAATTCCCGCAAAAGCTCGATCAGTCGCGCCTGACGCTTGAGGTGGAGCGAAGGCACCAATTCGGCAAGAACGAGATCGTTGGTGACAACACGATTGTCATCCAGCAGCTCTTCAAGTTCCTTTGCATGACGCCCCGCGCGGAAGTAATCGATCCATACGGAACTGTCGACCAGCACCCTCACTTCCGGCGATCGCGCAACTTGTCGAGGTCGATCTTCAGGTCAACTTTGCCTTTGTATTTCTTGAGGCCGATGGTCCGGTTTTTCCGGATAAGATCTTCCAGCGCGGTGATGATGACCGCCGTCTTTGTTTTCTGCCGGGTAACTTTCAGTGCCTCTTCAAGCAAAGGAGCGGGTAAATCGAGTGTTGTTCTCATAGTCCCACTCTATGCATAAGAATCATGATTTCAATGCATAACACATAACAGGCGGCGGGTGACGTGCGACGAGTAAAGGCGTCGGGACCTCTTAAGCGGCGCACATTGCGCAAAGACGCGGCCAGAATATGATGAGACCGACGACGAGCGCGGCGATGGAGGCGAAGAGCACGGCCGCGGCGGCGAGGTCTTTCAGTTTTTTCACCTCGGGGTGTTCGTCGGGGTGCGCGAGGTCGGCGACGTATTCGATCGCGGTGTTGAGCGCTTCGGCCACCCAGACGAGGCCGATGGCGAGAGTGACGGCGATCCATTCGCCGCGGGTGATCTCGCACCACCAACCGAGGAAGAGAGCGACAATCGTGGCGGCGAGATGGATGCGCGCGTGAACTTCGCTCTCCAACAACGCGGCGATGCCGCGGAAAGCGCAGGCGAAGCTCTCGGCTTCGCGGGAGAAGAATCCGCGGCGCTCATTCATAGTGGCAATTTATAGCAGATCGCCGTTGCGGCGAGGGACTTCGTTTCTGGAGAAAGGCAGGGACACGCGGCTCGCGTGTCCGTTCGACCGATGCGGACGAGCGGGCCGCTCGTCCCTACCTTGCAAAACGAGCGAGTTACTCCTGGCCCTGAGGCGGGAAAAACTCCGGCGGGTTTTCCGCGGCGCCGAGGGGTTTGCTCTCGGCTTTTTCTTCGGCGGCTTTCTGTTCCTCGTAGCCGGGGATGCTGACCGAGGGCGGGATGCGCTGGCAGGCGGGCGCGAGGCAGAGGGCCGCGGCGGCGAGGAGAAGGGCTAAATATTTCACGGGATCAATCGGGGATGACGAGCCGCACTTTGCCGCCGTGTTTCGCGGCGGCGGCGTCGAGCAGGCTGCGGATGGCGTGGATGGTCTGGCCGCGTTTGCCGATGAGGCGGGGCAGGTCGGCCTGCTTCGCCTGCACGGTGTAGACGTCTTTGCCGTCGACCGCGGCGTGGGTGAGGAAGACCTCGTCGGGATGACCGGCCAGCTTGCGGAGGACGAAGTTGAGAAATTCCTCCATGGCCGGTCGCGTGATCAGGCGGCTTTGCGCGCCTTTTTGACGATGCTGCGAACCGTGTCGGACATCTGCGCGCCGTTTTTGACCCAATGGTCGATGCGTGCGAGGTCGACTTTGTAGTTCGTGCCCTTCTTTTTCGGGTCGTAGTTGCCGATGATCTCGATGAATTTGCCGTCGCGCGGGCTGCGTTTGTCGGCCACCACCATTTTGTAGTAGGGGCTGTTGCGCGTGCCTTCGCGGCGGAGTCTGATTGCCGTTGCCATAATTTGTTCGTTAGTTCCGGCCGAGCATGCCCATGGAGCCGGCCCTTGCCATCATTTTTTTCAGTTTGCCGGGGCTTTTCATGAGTTTTCTCATGTCGGAGAACCTCAGCAGGAGGTTATTCACCTCCGTGACCGTCGTGCCGCTCCCGCGGGCGATGCGTTGGCGGCGCCGGGCGTTGAGAACGTCGGGCCGCGCCCGCTCGCCGGGCGTCATGGAGAGGACGATAGCCTCCGTCCGGCGCATCTGTTTTTCATCAACACCGGGGTTTTTCATCTTATCCATGCCCGGGATGAGGCCAAGGAGATTCTCCAAGGGGCCCATCTTGCGGAGCATTTTGAACTGTTCGAGGAAGTCGTTGAGGTCGAAACGGCCGCCGCGCAGGCGCTCCTCCATGCGGGCGGCGTCTTCCATTTCGAAATTCGCGGCCGCTTTCTCGACCAGGCTCACCACATCCCCCATCCCGAGAATGCGGCCGGCCAGACGATCGGGATAAAAGACCTCGAAAGCTTCCACCTTTTCGCCGGTGCCGGTGAATTTGACCGGTTGTCCGGTCACTTCGCGCAGGGAGAGCGCCGCGCCGCCGCGCGCGTCGCCGTCGAGTTTGGTCAGGATGAGACCGGTGACCCCGACCGCCCCGTGGAACTTCTCGGCCACGCCGACCGCCTGCTGTCCGGTGGCGGCATCGCAGACGAGCAGGCTCTCGTTGGGTTGGACGAGTTCCTTCACTTTGCGCAGCTCGTCGATGAGATCGTCTTCGAGATCCTG
Source organism: Chthoniobacterales bacterium (assembly GCA_017853515.1). Lineage (GTDB taxonomy): Bacteria > Verrucomicrobiota > Verrucomicrobiia > Chthoniobacterales > JACTMZ01 > JACTMZ01. The sequence goes on from JAFMJK010000033.1 coordinate 6,794, forward strand.
GCGGCCGGCGGTGTCATAGATTTCAACGTTGCAGGATTGCTCTTTGGCCCAGGCCATTCCGTCTTTCACCACGCGCAGGACGTTTTTTTCGCCGGCGGACGGACGATACATGGGAACGCCGATTTGCTCCGCGAGCGTGGCGAGCTGGTCGATGGCGGCGGGACGCTGCAAGTCGCATGCGATGAGGACGGGCGTGCGACCGAGTTTTTTCAGGTGCAGTGCGAGCTTGGCGCAGGTCGTGGTCTTGCCCGCGCCGTTGAGTCCGACAACGAGGATGCGGGCCTGCGGGCCGAGATGGAGCGGAGAGGCATCGCCGCCGAGAAGCGCGGAGAGCTCATCGTGGAAAATTTTGACGATCTGCTGTCCGGGCGTGACGCTGCGCAGCACTTCCTCACCGAGGGATTTTTCTTTGACCCGCGCGATGAAATCCTTGGCGACCTTGAAGTGCACATCCGCCTCGAGCAGCGCGAGGCGCACCTCGCGCAGGGCGTCATTGATGTTGTCTTCGCTGATACGGCCGTGCCCGCGGAGGTCTTTGAAGACGTCCTGCAGTTTGTCGGAGAGGCGGGAAAACATGGTCGAGCGGCTAAATTACCAGAGCGCGACGCGCAACGCCAACCGAAGCCCTTCGGGAAGGATAGAAGCGGCGTCCCCGCCGCTTGTCGATTCGGGTTAAGCGACGGGGACGCCGCTTCTACTTTATCCCCAAATCGGCGAACACTTTGTCCACGTGGCGGAAGTGGCGGTCGAGGCCGCAGGCGTCTTGCAGCTCGGCCGCATTGAGCACGGCGCTGATTTCCGGTTCGGCGGAAAGATTGGCCAGAAATTCGCCGTCACCGCCCCAGGTTTTCAGCGCAGCGCGCTGAACGGCTTCGTAGGCCTTTTGGCGCTCGAAGCCTTTTTCGGTCAACTTGAGGAGCACGGCCTGGCTGGCGAAAAGTCCGCGCGACTTGTCCATGTTGGCCCGCATATTTTCCGGATAAACCTGCAACCCGCGGACGAGCTTGGTCAAAAGCATCAGCATGTAATCAAGCAGCGTGCACGCGTCGGGCAAGATGATGCGCTCGGCGCTGCTGTGACTGATGTCGCGCTCGTGCCACAGCGCGACATTCTCCAGCGCGGTGACGGCGTGGCCGCGGATGACGCGGGCCAATCCGCTCAATCGCTCGCCGGTGATCGGATTGCGTTTGTGCGGCATGGCCGAGCTGCCTTTTTGCCCTTTGGCGAAAAATTCTTCCACTTCGAGGACTTCGGTCCGCTGCAAATGACGGAACTCGGTGGCCCAGCGGTCGATGGAACTGGCGGCGAGCGCCAGGACGGTCATGAATTCGGCATGGCGGTCGCGCTGGATGATCTGCGTGGAAAGCGCGGCGGGTTGGAGTCCGAGCTTGGCGCAGACTTCTTCTTCGACGCGCGGATCGAGGTGCGCGCGCGTGCCGACCGCGCCGCTCAACTTGCCCACGGCGATGCGCTTGCGCATTTCGACGAGGCGTTCGCGCACACGGCCGAATTCGTCATACATCAGCGCCATTTTGAGCCCGAAGGTGATCGGCTCGGCATGGATGCCGTGACTGCGGCCCATCATGGGCGTGAGCTTGTGCGCGCGGGCCTGCTCGGCCGCGGCGGCACGGACCTCATCGACGCCTTGGATGAGGAGATCGCAGGCCGCGGTCATTTGCACGGCGAGGGTGGTGTCGAGCACGTCGGACGAGGTCAGACCCTGGTGCATCCAGCGCGCGGCCGGACCGACCGAGTCGGCCACGTTTTCGAGAAACGCGATGACGTCATGGTTGGTCCGCTTTTCGATCTCGAGAATCTCGGGGATGGAAAACCTGGCTTTTTCGCGGATGGCCTTGGCGTCGGCGGCGGGGATTTGTCCGAGTCGGCCCATCGCCTCGCAGGCGAGGGTCTCGATTTCGAGCCAGATTTCGTATTTGCGCTGGTCGGACCAAAGGGCGCGCATCTCCGGACGGGAATAACGGTCGATCACCGCGGGAATATAACCGGCCGCAGCCGCGCGACCAGTCCGTAAAAACAAGGAGGGCTGCGACCACCCGGCCGCAGCCCTGCACCTGCCATGAAAAAAATTTAATTTAAGCGCAGACCCGCACTCGCTTCAGGTGGCCGTGGTCGCGCAGTTGAACGCGCCCGGTCTGGAAGAGGTCGATGAGGGCGGCGACGGCCTCGCGGCTGTCCCCCGCGGCCGATCCGACGGCGGCAACGAGTTCGCCCAAAGAATGGCGGGTTTTGTTGAACTTCCGGTAGGGGTTGAAGGCTTTGTTTTTCATACCACCTTCGACCGCGGCCGGCCCGCGGCGTTCAAAAATTTCAAACGCCTGTTTGGACGGGCGCTTCAGCCCTTTGCGGGCCCGACGGAGAGCGGCCGGCCCGGAGTGACCAAACCCGCCGAGACGAGCATCTTGGTCCCCTCTTCCACGGTCAGGTCGCAGTCGCGCACTTTCTCCGAAGGGACGGCAATGATCAGGCCGGTCGTGGGGTTCGGCGCGGTGGGAACAAAGAGCGTGGTCATTTCGCGTCCGGTCTCCGCTTCGGTGAAATGCCCCGTGGCGTAGCCGAAAAGATAGCTGCCGGGCATGAGGTATTCCACGACCACGGCGCGTTTCGGTTTCGGGCTGGTGCCGACGCCCTGGATGGTTTGCAGCACCTGCTTGGCGGCGGCGTAAATCGACCCGACCACCGGAATGCGCAGCATGAACCCCTCGAAACGGTCGAGCACGCGGCGTCCGATGACATGCGTGGCCATGAAGCCGAGCGCGATGAAAGCGAGCAGAGTGATGAGGAATCCTGCACCAAGAAAATCGACGCCGAAGGCTTTGAGCCACGGATCGCTCAGCCCGGTGACCAGCCGGTAGCCGAAAGACAGGATCCAATAAGTGACGACCAGCGGGATAGCGAAGAGGATGCCGGTGAAGAGGCGGTTGCCCAAAGCACCGGCCCAGCGGCGCAGGCGAGATTTGTCGGGTGCGGCATCGGGGGCCATGACCCCAGATTAATGCTTCAAATACTTGATGGCGGCAAACCCCGCGATGAAAAGTCCGAGCAAAAGAACGGTGGCCAATTCGAAGTTTTTCTCGAGGAAGGGCTTCGCTTTGGGCCCGAAAAACCGGATGACCGCGCCGACGAGGAAGAAGCGTCCGCCGCGCCCGACGATCGAGGCGAGGATCAACGTGGGGATGGAAATGGCGAAGACGCCGGCCGCCACGGTGAAAACTTTGTAGGGGATCGGGGTGAAGGCCGCAGTCAGGATCGCGAGGAAGGCGTTGTCCGCGTAAAGGTGTCGCACTTTCTCGAAAATCTCCGGGGTGAAGCCGGGCACCACATCGAAGAAGAAATTCTTCGTCATTTCCCAGAATCCCCAACCGAGGAACCAACCGAGGACGCCGCCGGCCACCGAGGCCGCCGTGCACCACGCCGAGTAGAGCACCCATTTCTGCGGACGCGCGAAGCACATGGCCATGAGAAGGATGTCGGGCGGGATCGGGAAGAAGGACGACTCGGCGAAACTCAGCAGGCAAAGCGCGGGCAGGGCGTATTTCGTGTCCGCCCAATGGAGCGTCCAGTAGTAGAGCTTGCGCAGCGGGTTCTTCGTCGCGCGCGCCTGTTCCATGGCGGTCGTTGCCGAATCGATATGCATGGCGGGCGGAGTTCCTAGCAGGGCGCCCGGCCGGGGGCAAATGCCTTCCTTGTCGCAAGATGCATTGCTCTGTTAAAAGAACCCCCTTGGCCCGCGGCAAAACAGAAGGAAGCAGCAAAGCTTGGAACGAGGTGATCGGTCTCGCCCTCCTTGGCGCCGGGACGCTGCTGTTCCTCGCCCTCGTCTCCTACGCGCCGGCGGACGTGCCTTCATGGGTCCCCATCATCAGCAGTCAGGGCGGATCCCCGGAGCGCACGGAAAACTTCATCGGCCCGGTCGGCGCCATCGTCGCGGGGCTTTGCTATTTTCTCTTCGGCGCGGCGGCCTATCTGCTTTCCGTCGTTCTCATCGGGTTCGGCGGGGCGAAATTTCTTTCCGGCGAGACGCTGCTCAAAAAACGCATCTGGTGGATGGTCGCGTTCGTTCTCTCCGGCGCGTGCCTCGCCGGCATCCAGCCGTGGTTCCTCCAGGGATGGAAACACCACTTCAACATCCTCGGTCCGGGCGGATGGGTCGGATTTGCCATCGGACAGGGGGTCCTCGCCGGCCTGCTCGGCCTCATCGGCGCAACGATCCTCCTGCTCATTTTTTACATCGCGAGCCTCTTCCTCATGACCGGGGTGCATCCGCTCAAGCTCGGCAAGGCCTTGATCACCGACCTGCCGGCCAAGCTGCGCGAACGCCGCGAAGCGCAACTGGAGAAAAAGCGGCTCGAGCAGGAAGCACTCGTCGAGGAAGCGCTGGCCAACGCGCCGCGGCCGGCCAAACGCCGGGCGACGCGGCCGAAGAAAGTCGCCGAACTCGATCTGGACGAAGACGAGGAAGAAGAGGAGGACCTGCCACCCGAGCCCCCGCTGCCCGAACCGAAGATCATCGACACCGGCGCCCCCCTGCCCGCGGCTCCCGTCGAGCCGAAGAAACCCCTGCCCCCCGCGCCGGCCAGGAAGAAGAAAGACGCGGCCGGACTCGGCTCGGTTCCCGACATCCACATCGAGAATTACCAGATGCCCCCGCTCGACCTGCTCGATTCGCCCGATATAGGCGGCCGCCAGAGTGCGGATCCGAACGAGTTGCTCGCCATGCAGAGCAGCATCCTCGACACACTCAAGCAATTCGGGCTCGAGGCGAGCGCGGGTGACATCACCCGCGGTCCCACCGTCACGCGTTTCGAAGTTTATCCCGCGCGCGGCGTGCGCGTGGACCGCATCGTCAGCCTGGAGAAAGACATCGCCCGCGCCACGCGCGCGGAAAAAATCAACATCCTTGCGCCCATTCCCGGCAAAGACACGGTCGGCATCGAGATCGCCAACAGCAAAAAAATCAAAGTCGTCTTCCGCGAGCTGCTCGAGAGCCGAGAATGGTCGGAGACAAAAGCGAAGATTCCCCTCGCCCTCGGCAAGGACGTCTACGGACGCACCATCATCGCCGACTTGGCGCAGATGCCCCACCTCCTCGTCGCCGGCACCACGGGAAGCGGCAAGAGCGTCTGCATCAACGCCATCATCGCCAGCATGCTCTACAAGTTCTCCCCCGAGGAACTGCGCTTCATCATGATCGATCCGAAGGTCGTGGAGATGCAGCACTACGCCAAGCTGCCCCATCTGGCGGCCAACGTGGTCACCGAGCCGAAGAAGGTTCTGCTCGCCCTCCGTTATGTCATCGACGAAATGGAGCGCCGCTACCGCATCTTCGCCAAATGCGGACTGCGCAACATCCACGCGTTCAACACGCGGCCCCTTGCGAAGAAAAGCGATGACGCGCCGCCGCCGGAGCCGGAGCCGGAGGCGGAAGAGGACGGGAACGAGGAAGGAATCGCCGACGAGGTGCTCGGCACGCTGCCGCCCCCCAAGAAGGAAGAGGAGCTGAAGATTCCCGAACGCCTGCCGTTCATCGTGGTCATCATCGACGAGCTTGCCGACCTCATGCAGACCGCGCCGGCCGACGTGGAAAGCGCCATCGCGCGCATCACGCAGATGGCCCGCGCCGCCGGCATCCACATGATCGTGGCCACGCAGACCCCGCGCGCCGACGTCGTCACCGGTGTGATCAAGGCGAATATCCCGAGCCGCATCGCCTTCCAAGTGGCGTCGAAACTCGACAGCCGCGTCATCCTCGACGCCAACGGCGCGGAAAAACTGCTCGGCCAGGGCGACATGCTGTATCTGCCGCCCGGCACCTCGACCCTCGTCCGCGCGCAAGGCGTGCTGGTCACGGACGACGAAATCCACCGCGTGGTCGATTATGTCGGCGCGCAGGCCCAGCCGACCTTCGATCCCGGATTTCACGAGGCCATGACCTCGACCGGCGGCGGGGACGATGATGTCACGGAGGAGGACGAGGAACTGGTCACCAAGTGCCTCGAGATCATCAGGCAGGAGAAGAAGGCATCCACCTCGATGCTCCAGCGGCGGTTGCGTCTCGGTTACACCCGGGCGGCCCGCGTGGTCGACATCCTCGAACAGCGCGGCATTGTCGGACCGAAGGACGGAGCCAAGGACCGCGAGATCCTTGTAGACTTGGACACCTTGGCCTGATCGTGCATATTGATCCCATGGGCGCGATGACCGGTGCCGAGCTGAAAGAGCTCCGTGAATCCAAGGGTATTACCTTGGAACAAGCGGCCGAGGCCACCTGCCTGCGCGCCGGATTTCTCCGCGAGATGGAGGAAGCGGGCGATTACGAAGCCATCCCGGAAGTTTACCGCAAACTCTCCTTCCGCATGTATGCGCGCTTTCTCGGCGTGGAAATGGAAACCACCCGCCTCGCGGTCGAGTCGAAATCCGCCAAATCGAAACTCCGCCTCATGCCGATGACCAACTTCATCCGGCGCATGGGACGTCCGCCGAAACCTCCGCGCCTCGACCGCCAGCAACGCAACCGTTTGCTCGCCGTGGCCAAGACGACAAGCGGCGCCGTCGTCGTCGTGCTGGCCGTCGGTCTCTACTCGTTGAACGCGAAATTGGCGCGCCTCAACATCGATGAAAGGGCCGAAGAGATGGCCGCGCGCCATGTTCCGGCCGAGCCGCGTCCGCAGCTCACTTTGTTTTCGGCGCAGTCGTCGCCCGAGCCCCGCATTGTCCTCGAGGAGCAATGCCCGCTGGTGCTTGTTTCCGGCGTGCCCGCCCGCGAACCTGCGGGTGACACCAAGTAACGGCGCGGTCTGCGCCACTTTTACAGCATGGCCACCGCGACATCATCGCGTCCCAAAATAGGCATGGTCAGCCTCGGCTGCGCCAAAAATCTGGTCGATGCCGAGATCATGCTGGGCGGCGCAGCCAAGGAAAACTTCGATCTGACCCGCGAACCCGACGAAGCCGACGTGCTCGTCATCAACACCTGCGGATTCATCGACCAGGCGAAGGAAGAGTCGATCGACACCATCCTCGAGATGCACCAGCGCCGGCTGGCATCGCGGCCGGAGCAGAAGATCATCGTCAGCGGCTGCCTCGCCCAGCGCTACCACGAGGAACTCAAGCGCGAGATTCCCGAAGTCGACGCCTTCATCGGACTCGACCAGATCGCCGAATTCCCGCGCATCGTCAGCGAGGTCCTGGCGCGGCCCGCGGCCGAGAATGCCCCGCTCGACCTGGTCAGTCGCCGCTCGCAATACATCCCCGACTACGACACGCCGCGATTCCGCCTCACCCCTGTTTATACCGCCTACGTGAAAATCGCCGAGGGCTGCAACCATCCGTGCAGCTTCTGCGTCATCCCGCAAATGCGCGGACGCCATCGCAGCCGCACCATCACGTCGGTCGTGACCGAAGCCCGCGATCTCATTTCGCAAGGTGTCAAAGAACTCAACCTCATCAGCCAGGACACCACCTACTTCGGCATGGATTTATGGGAGCAAAAAGCCGGTCCACGCCAGCCGGTCGATTCCTC
>JAFMJK010000034.1 GCA_017853515.1 Chthoniobacterales bacterium
AAACAAAAACCCCGCGGACCTTGCGGCACCGCGGGGCTCTTTGGGGGAAATACGATCAGGCGTAGGAGGCCTGCGCGCCCTTGAGGTTGCGCTTCTTGATCCAGGGCATGAGTCCGCGGAGACGCTCTCCGGTTTTCTCGATGCCGTGTTTTTCGCCTTTCTTGAGGAGCGCGTTGTATTTTTTGCGGCCCTTGCGGTCTTCCGCGATCCACTCGCGGGCGAATTTTCCGGATTGCACGTCCTTGAGGACACCTTTCATCCGCTTCTTCGTGCCGGCGTCGATGATCTTCGGTCCGACGAGCACGTCGCCCCATTTGGCCGTGTCGGAAATGCTGAAACGCATGCCCGCGATGCCGGCTTCGTTCATCAGGTCGACGATGAGTTTGAGCTCGTGGAGACATTCGAAGTAGGCCATCTCCGGCTGGTAACCGGCCTCGACGAGGGTCTCGAACCCGGCTTGCACCAGCGCCGAAGCACCGCCGCAAAGCACAGCCTGCTCTCCGAAGAGATCGGTTTCGGTCTCTTCCTTGAAGGTGGTTTCGAGCACACCGGCGCGCGTGCCGCCGATGCCCTTGGCCCAGGCGAGCGCGGTCTTTTTGGCCTGCTTGCTCGGATTCTGGTAGACGGCGATGAGCGTGGGAACACCTTTACCCTCAGTATATTGGCGACGGACAATGTGGCCGGGGCCCTTGGGGGCAACCATAATGACATCGATATCTTTCGGCGGCTTGATCGTCTTGAAATGGATGGCAAAGCCGTGGCTGAAGAGGAGCGTTTTGCCTTTGTTCAGATACGGCGCGATGTCCTTGTTGTAGACTGCGGCGATCTTGGTGTCGGGCACCGCGACCATGATGACATCGGCTTTTTTCACCGCGTCGGCGGTGTCGAAAACACTGAAGCCCTTTTTCTTCGCGACCGCGCGGCTCTTGCTGCCGGGGTAGAGGCCGATGATGACCTTCACGCCGCTTTCTTTGAGGTTGAGCGCGTGGGCGTGGCCCTGCGAACCGAAACCGATGACGGCGACCGTCTTGCCTTTGAGGTGCTTGAGGTCGGCGTCTTTGTCTGTGTGGATTTTTGCTGCCATGGGATGAGTTATTGGCCGTCGGCCGCGCGCTTCAGCGCGACCTTGCCGGTGCGGGTGATTTCGGAAATTCCGAAATGCTCCATCAGGGAAATGAATTTGGCGATTTTGCCCTCGTTGCCGGTGATCTCGATGAGAAGTTTGTCGAGGCGCACGTCGACGATCTTGGCGCGGAAGACGTCGCAGATCTGCAGGACCTCGGAGCGCGTCTGCTCGTTCACATCCACGCGCATGAGCACCAGTTCGCGGTCGACGAATTCGCCGTCGCGGAAATCGTCGACCTTGATCACATCGACCAGCTTCTCGGTCTGCTTGACCACCTGCTCGAGGGTTTTGTCGTCGCCGCGCACCACGATGGTCATGCGCGACATGGAGGCATCGAGGGTCGGCGCCACGTTGAGTGTGTCGATGTTGAACCCGCGGCCGCTGAACATGCCGGCCACGCGGGTCAGCACGCCGAAGCGGTTTTCGACAAGAACGGAAAGAGTATGGCGCATGGGAAAAGGGCCGCAAAGAGTCCCAGAATTCCCCTCGGGCGTCAACCGCCCAAGCCGAGCCGCCGAACCGCCCCGTCCAAAGCAGCCAAAGCGCCCTGCACATCGGCGCCGGTATTCATCCGGCTGAAGGAGAAGCGGAGGCTCGACTTGGCCTCTTCGTTGTCCACCCCCATGGCGCGCAAAACGTGGGAGGCGTGCGGCGAGCCGCTCACGCAGGCCGAACCGACCGAGCAGCAAACGCCGAGGCGGTCGAGCGCGGCGAGGAGGTCCGTGGCGGCCAATCCGGGCAAAGCGAAATTCGACGTGTTGGGCAGACGATGTCCCGGATCCCCGTGGAAACGCGCGGCCGGAAACCGCGAGATCACGCCTTTTTCGAAATCGTCGCGCATTTGCGCGACACGCGGCATCTCGGAGCCGAGCGCCGCGGCGGACAACCCGGCCGCCACACCGAACCCGACGATGCCCGGCACATTTTCCGTGCCGGCGCGGCGGCCGCGCTCTTGGGCGCCGCCACGCATGAGCGGGGGGAGTCCGAGCCCCGAACGCACGAACAAGGCCCCGGCACCTTTCGGTCCGTGGATTTTGTGCGCCGAGAGCGAAAGCAAATGAGCGGGAACACGCGCCAGATCGATCGGAATTTTTCCCGCGGCCTGCACCGCGTCGGCGTGAAAGACAATACGGCGCTCGTCGGCCGCGCGCGCCATTTCCCCGATGGGAAAGAGAACGCCCGTCTCGTTGTTCGCCCAAACGAAAGAAACGATCGCCGTGTCGTCGCGCAAAGCGGATTTGTATTCGTCGAGATCGGGACGCCCGCCCGCATCGACGCCCAGCCATGTCACCTCGCAACCCTCCCGTTCGAGTTGCTCGCAGAGATTTTTCGTCGCGCTGTGCTCGATGGACGACGTGACGACATGCCGTTTGCCCGGTTGCGCAGCCAGCGCGCCGCGGATCGCGGTATTGATCGATTCCGTTCCCCCGCCGGTGAAAACGATTTCGTCCGCCTTGGAACCGATAAACGATGCCGTCTGGCCGCGGGCCTGTTCGACCGCCTCGCGGGCCGCGCGTCCGGGCGCATGCGGGCTCGATGGATTGCCGAAATTTTCCCCCAGAAACGGCAGCATCGCCTCCCGCACGCGCGGATCGACCGGCGTGGTCGCGTTGTTGTCCAGGTAGATCATGGAAAAGTCGAGGGAGCCTAGTTGAGAGTTGAGGGAAAAAGATTCCCGCCCTCAACCCTCATCTCTCAACCCTCGACTTCTCCCGGCCTTTCATACCAGAACGCGCAGCGGTCGCGCCGCCCCAGGTTGCCGGGCCACGCGCAGACAGCCAGTTGCCAGAGCGTCTGCCGCATGGTGAATTGGCGGATCTTGCGCGCGGACGACGGCACCGCATGCGCGAGCACCCGGAACTGCAAGCCGCGGGGACGGCCCCAGCGCTTGAGCGCGCGCGAAAATCCGATTTCCTCGCCCGCATACACCGCCTCGTTGAAGCCGCCGGTCGCGGCCCATCCCTCGCGCCGGGAAAAAAAATACGAACCGGCCGCCAGACGGCACGTGCGCGCGAGCCAGTTCCACGCATCGACCGTGCGACGCGCGCTCCAGCCCAGCTCCGCACCCTCGAGTTCCACCTGGGCACCACCGCCGCAATAAACCCCGGACTGGAAAGCCTCGCAGGTGCCACGGAGAACCTCGGCCGGGAGAACCGCGTCCGCGTCGAGCCAGATGAGGCGCGAACCGGATGACGCCGCGGCCGCCGCGTTGCGCGCACGGGCGATCTGCCGATGCGGTTCGCGCACCACATTCGCACCCGAGTCCGCGGCGATTTCCGCCGTGGCGTCGGTCGAGGCATTGTCGCAAACCACGATCTCGTAATCGGCCAATCCGCACCGTGCGGACGCGTCATGGACCGAGGCCACGGCGCGGCCGATCAATTTTTCCTCGTTGTAGGCCGGGATGAGAAAGCTCGTCCGCACGCGCCAATCTGCCATGCGCGCCCTGCGTTGCCAACCCGTCCGACAGAGGCCAACCCTGCTTTTTGCTTGCGCCGACAGCCCCTTCGGCCCGCACCATACGCCCGCAACATGAACATCATCATCGTGGGCGCCGGAGCCATCGGCCTGCACATGGCGCGCACCCTTTCCGACCAGGAACACTCGATCTGCCTCATCGAGCAGGACGAAAAACTCGCCGCCGAACTCCACGAGGAACTCGACAGCCGCGTTCTTCACGGCAGCGGCGCGAGCGTGGAGACGCTCGAGGAAGCGGGCATCGCTTCCTGCGATCTCCTCTTCGCCCTGACCAGCCACGACCACACCAATCTGGTCTGCACCTCGACCGGCAAATCACTCGGCGCACGCCGCAGCATCGCCCGCACCAGCCTGGCCATGCAGCGCGAGCAGTGGCTCTACGACTACGCGGCGCAGTTCCGGGTCGACTATCTCTTCAGTCCGGCACGGCTCACCGCGGTGGAACTGGCCAAATCGATCCGCAATCCCGATTGTCTCGTCGTCGAGGAAATCGCGCGCGGCCGCATCGAACTGCAGCAAATCCGCCTCGAGCCGGGAAGTCCGGCCCTGGCCATCCCGCTGCGCGACCTCGGTCTGCCGGCGCGCGTCCGCATCGGCGCCATCCTGCGGCGCGGCAATCTCATCGTCCCGCACGCCAACGACGCGCTCGAGGCGGGCGACCTCATCACCATTTACGGACACCCGCGCCGGCTGGCCGAAGGCATCCGGAAACTGCAGACCGCGGAAGAAGCGGCCGAGGAGCAGAACGTGATCATTTTCGGCGGCGGCGACTACGGTTTCGCCCTCGCCCAGACGCTCGAAGGCGGCGCTTTTCGCACGCGCATCATCGAGAAGGACCGTCGCGTCTGCGAAAACATCAGCCGCCAGCTGCAGAACTGCACGGTGATCAACGCCGACGGCACCTCGCTGCGCGAATTGAAAGAGGAACGCGTGGGCGAAGCGGATTTTTTCGTCGCCGCCACCCAGGACGACGAGGACAACGTGATGGCCTGCCTGCAGGCGCGCGATCTCGGGGCGAAAGCCTGCCTCACGCTCATCCACCGCGCCGACTACGCCAGCGCCATCCAACGCTCGGGCACACAACTCGGAATTCTCGACGCGGTGAGCCCCCGCGTCGCCGTGGCGCGCGAGTTGTCGCGCTTCGTCACCGAGGAGGGCGCCACCGTGCTGCGCACCCTGCCCGGCGGCATCGAGATTCTCTCCTCGCCGGTGGCGGAGAACGCCACCGCCGCCGGAAAAAACGTGGGCGAAGTTTCCTGGCCGGCGGCGAGCGGGCTCATCGCGCTGCAGCACGGGAACCAGGCGTCGGTTCCCGCCGCGGAGGACAAAATCAACGCGGGCGACACGCTCGTCGCCATCGTCGCGCCGGAGGCGAAGAAGCCCCTGCTCGACTTGCTCGGCTGATTCACCGCCGCCATGGATTACCGCCAGCTTTCGCGCGTGCTCGGCTTCTTGCTGTTGCTCATGGCCGTCTCCATGGCCGGCTGTCTCGTTTATGCGCTCTTCGACAACGAGGCCAACCACTGCGCAGACCGTGCGTTGGGGTTTTCCGCCGTCATCACGGCGGGCGCGGGCGCGCTTCTCGCCTTCTTCGGCCGCGGGGGCGGCCACGAAATTCTCCGCCGCGAGGCGATCGCCATCGTCGGAATCGGATGGACGCTGAGCACGCTCTTCGGCGCGTTGCCCTACATTTTGTGCACACCGAACCTGTCCGTGGCCGGCGCCATTTTCGAATCCGCCTCCGGATTCACGACGACGGGCGCCAGCGTGATCAAAGACGTGACGGCGTGGCCGCGGGGATTGCTCCTCTGGCGCGCCACGACGCAATGGCTGGGCGGCATGGGGATCCTCGTTTTGATCGTCGCCGTGCTCTCCATGGTCGGCGCGGGGAGCAAGTCGCTCTTCCGGCGCGAATCGAGCGCCAAGTTCAGCGAGGGCTTCAGCAGCCGCGTGCGCGAGACGGCGTTGCGCCTTTGGCAGATTTACGTCGTGCTCTCCGCGGTCTGCATCGCCGGCCTCGTCGTGCTCGGGATGTCGGTTTTCGACGCGGTGTGCCACGCATTCGCGGCGATTTCCACGGGCGGGTTCAGCACGCGCAACGAAAGCATCATGTATTACCAGAGCCCGGCCATCGAATGGTGGCTCATCCTTTTCATGGCGCTGGGCGCGATCAATTTCATGCTTTATGCCTGGCTCCTCGCCGGACGCTGGAACCGCTGGCAGCAGGACGAGGAAACGCGGGCCTTTCTCTGGATCCTGTTCGGCACGTCGTTGATCATCGCGGCGGACCTTCTTTATTTCGGAAAGGCCGCGGGCGTGGCCGACGGCTTCCGCGCGGCCGCGTTCCAGGCGACATCGATCATGACCACCACCGGTTTTGCCTCGGCCGACTTCGACCGGTGGCCGAATTTTTCGCGCGGATTGCTTGTCGCACTGATGTTCATCGGCGGTTGCGCGGGGTCGACGGCGGGCGGCGTCAAAGTCGGGCGCGTCGTCGTGTTTTTCAAAACGCTCCGGCGGCAGACGGTCCATTCGTTCCGCCCCAACCAGATCATCCCCGTTCGCATCAACGGCGTGAACCTGAACGACGGCTACCTGCTCGACGTGATGTTTTTTCTCTCCCTGACCGGCGTGATCGTGGCCTTGAGCACGCTGGCCGTGTCGGTGCTCGAACCGCAGTTTTCGCTGGTCAGCAGTTTCACCGCGGTGGCGGCCACGCTCTTCAATATCGGCCCGGGGTTGGACGCCGTCGGACCCATGACGAACTACGCGGGCATGGGGGAAGTCTCCCACCTCCTGCTCTCGGCTCTCATGATCATGGGGCGCCTCGAAATCTTCGCCGTCCTTGTCCTTTTTGTCCCTTTGCTCTGGCGGCGCTTTTGACCCGCGGTCGCTGGCGGCTTGACGCCCCCGAGGCGGCTTCCTACTTTCGGCCGTCCGATGCGTCATTATCGCGCTATCTGCGGCTTCATTTTGCCCGCCCTTTGCCTCCTGGCCGCCACCCTGCAGGCGCAGACGGTCGTGCCCTCGACCACCGGAGCCAAGGATGCGGAGGCCGCTTCGCTTCTCCAGCAGGCGCGCGACCTCGAAGCCGCTGGCAGCACCTCGCGCGCCGTGTCGACCTACCGCCAGATCGTCAAAGACTACCCCGTTTCGCCTTCGGCTCCCTCCGCCCAGTTCCGGGTGGCCCAACTCCTCGAAGAATCGGGGAACCTGAGCCGCGCGTTCGACGCCTACAAGGTCTTCGTCGAAAACTACCCGCAGGCCCGCGAATTCGATCAGGCCGCCAATGCGCAGCTGGCCATCGCCGACGATTTCATGAAGCGTCGCCGCTTCGAGCGTGCCGAGGAAATGTATCGCGCGCTCCTGGGCAGCGCGCCCTACGCCAAATTCGCGCCGGCGGCGCAATTCAAACTCGGCCAATCCCTCGAGAGCCGCAAAGAATACGAGCAATCCATCGCGGCTTATCAAGTGGTCCTCGACCGTTACGCCACCAGCGACTATGCCGACGACGCCCTCTACCAGATCGGCTACGTGCAATTGACCGAAGCGCAATCCCGTTCGCAGGATCTCTCCGCCGCCATCGATGCCAAGAACACCTTCGAGGAATTCCTCATGGAATACCCGAACAGTGAAAAAGCGGCCCAGGCCCGCGACAACCTCGACCGCATGAGCGGACGCGAAACGAGCGACCTCTACTCGATCGCGCAATTCTACGACCGCAACAGCAACTTCCGCGCCGCGGTCATCTACTACGGCGAATTGGTCCGTCGCCAGGGCGGATCGGAGCAAGCCAAGCTTGCCAACGACCGCATCGAGGAAATCCGCGCCGAAGTCGGAGACGACGAATTGCGCTCCAGCCCCGAGCGCGCCGAAACCGCCGAGCGCGCCGCCATGCGCCGCCGCTTGCAGAACCAAGTGGAAACCTCGGCCCTCAGCAATTACGCGGGTCCGTCGGTCGACGATGTCGCCCCCGAGCAACTCCCCGCCCCCAGGCCGCAACTGCGTACCTCGGCCGAAGACATCCGGCCGCTGCAGCCGGATGCCAACCTGCCGCCGGTCGAACCCGATCTGCCCGTCGAATGAAGACCTTTGCCTTCGCCATTCTCTCCTCCGCCGCGCTTTTCCTCGGAGGTTGCGCTTACCAGTTGGGCGACGCCCGCCCCAGCATGATGCGCGGCATCACCACGCTTTCGGTGCCCACCTCGAAGAACAAGACCCTCGAGCCCAATGTCGAGGGATTGCTCGCCGACACCATCGTGAAGGAACTCCAGACCGACGGGACCTACAGGATCAGCTACACCGATCGCGCGGACGCCATCGTCTACACCACGCTGGAGCAGGTCCAGAGAAGCCCGGCCCGCGCCGTGCGCGGCAACGTGCTGGCCACCAGCGAATACATCTTCACCACCACGGTCAGCTACGAAGTGATCGATCGCGCGACAGGCAAGCAACTGATGCAGGGCGCGGTCAACGGCCGCACAAGTTTCTTCGTCACGGCCGATCTGCAGACGGACGAAATCCAGGCGCTCCCCCTCGCCTTCTCCGATGCCGCAGTCAAGCTGGCCAGCCGCTTGAGCGAGGGTTTTTGATCCCTTGTTGACTCTCGTCCCCACTCCCGTCGGGAACTTGGAGGATATCACCCTGCGCGCCTTGCGCATCCTGCGCGAAGCCGACTGCATCGCCGCGGAAGACACACGCCACGCGGCTATCCTGCTCAAACACCACGCCATCAGCCGCCCGCTGGTCAGCCTGCACGAACACAACGAGGCGCAGCGCGCGGACGAGATCGCCAGCCGACTCGCCGCGGGGGAAAACATCGCGCTGCTCACCGATGCGGGAACGCCCGGCATCTCGGATCCGGGCTTCCGCGTGGTGCGCGAATGCATCGCGCGCGGTCTGGAATTCACCGTCCTGCCCGGGCCCTCCTCGATTCTTCCCGCGCTCGTCGGATCCGGGCTGCCGCTGCACGAATTCTATTTCGGAGGATTCCTCCCGGTGAAGTCCGGACGCCGCAAAAACATTCTCGAGGGGGCCTTGGCGCGGCGCGAAACGAGCATCTTCTTCGAATCCCCCCACCGCATCGCCCGCTCCCTCGCCGTCCTCGCCGAACTCGCCCCCGGCCGCGAAGTCTGCGTAGCCCGGGAGCTGAGCAAAAAATTCGAGGAATACTGGCGCGGCACCGCCGCCGAACTCTCCGCCCGCGCCGAAAAGCAGCCGCCGCGCGGAGAGATCTGCCTGCTGATCGCCGGCTCCGAGGACTGAGGGTCGTTTTTCCGAGCCCCTTGCCAAATTAGCTATTTTAGCTAATTTGGAGGGATGAGCACCTCCTACCAAAACCCGTCCTACCCCGCCCCGCGCGTGGCCGAAATGCCGACCATCTCGGCCACCGAACTGAAAAACGCCACCGCCGACGTCTTCGAGCAGGTTGCCTCCCGCCGTGCCGTGGCCATCACCCGCCACGACAAACCGCGCGCCGTCCTGCTTTCCGTCGAGCAATACGAAGCGCTGACCGGAGAGAAAAATCCCGACTGGCTCGAAAAACTGCACGAGGAATACCGCGGTCTGCTCGACCGCATGCAGGGACCGGACCAACGAGCAGCGGCCGAAAAGCTCTTCAAAGCCACGCCCGAAGAACTTGGTGAAGCCGCCCTTTGGGCCGCGCAGCAGAAAGCCAAAAACAAAGCATGAGAAAAACTCCGACCATCGCCGTGTTGGCCGGAGTCAATGGGGCGGGCAAAAGCAGTGTGGCCGGCGGATTCCTCGAAAAAGAAGGCGATACCTTCTTCAATCCCGACACCGTCGCGCAGCAAATCCGCAAACTGCACCCCGATATCCCGCTCACTCTCGCCAACGCCCACGCGTGGCAGATCGGCAAGTCGCTCCTCGAGCAGGCCATCAGCAGCGGACGAGACTACCGGTTCGAGACGACACTCGGCGGACGCACCATCGCGCAACTGCTGGAGCGCGCCGCAGGATCAGGGCACCGGGTGCATATTTGGTTTTGCGGGCTGGCCAGCCCCGAACTGCATCTCCGCCGCGTCCGCAGCCGCGTGGCCCACGGCGGTCACGACATACCCGAAGAAAAAATCCGCGAACGCTGGACCGGCAGCCGCCAAAACCTCATCAGGCTCCTGCCACTCATCGATCACCTGCGCGTCTCTGACAATTCCGCGGAGGCCGATCCCGCCGAAGGCCAACGTCCGCGCCCCATCCTGCTCCTCGAAATGCAACGCGCAAAAATCACCGCGCCCGCCGATCTCTCCGGCGCTCCCGACTGGGCGAAGCCGATCATCGCCGCGGCCATTCACCTGCACACCGCCGAACGGTAGGGCCCGCTGGCTCAGCGGGCCGCTGAACTATTTCTCCGCCAGCAACTCCGCGATCTGCACCGCGTTGAGGGCCGCGCCCTTGAGCAGTTGATCGCCGCAGATCCAGAAACTCAGCCCGTTATCGAGCGCGCAGTCGAGACGCAGGCGTCCGATTTCACAATCGTCCTTGCCGGCAACATGCAGCGGCACCGGATATCCGTTCTTCGACGGCTCGTCGACCACGCGCAAACCGGGCGCTTTTTCCAACACGGCGCGGGCCGCGGCGACCGACACGGGACGCTCGAACTCCGCGCTCACCGCCACGCTGTGCGCGCGATAGACCGGCACACGCACGCAAGTCACCGAAGCGCGAAAGCCCGGAAGCCCCATGATCTTCCGGCCCTCGTTCTCCATCTTCATTTCTTCCTTCGTGTAGCCGGTGTCCAGGAACGCATCGACTTGCGGGATGACGTTGAAAGCGATTTGCCACGGATAGACCGCGCGCGGCGGTTCCTCGCCACGGGCCAGCGCCTCCACCTGGGCTTTCAATTCCTCGATCGCCTTCGCGCCCGAACCCGAGACCGCTTGGTAGCTCGAAGCCCAGAGCCGCTTCACGCCGAACGTCTGGTGCAGCGGCCAAAGTCCCATCAACGTGATCGCCGTGGTGCAATTGGGGTTGGCCAGGATGCCTTTGTGCCCACGCGCCGCATCCGGATTGACCTCGGGCACGACGAGAGGAACATCGGGGTCCAGGCGGAAAGCCGAGGAATTGTCGACCACCACCGCGCCCGCTTTGACCGCAGCGGGCGCGAATTCTTTGGAAATGGACCCGCCCGCACTGAACAGCGCGAAGTCGACGCCGCCGAAAGCGTCAGAGGTCAATTCGCGCACTTCGACCGGCGCGCCTTGGAAGTCGAGTTTCTTGCCGGCCGACTTGGCCGAGGCCAGCAGGGTGAGTTTGCCCACCGGAAAATGGCGCCGTTCCAGCACGCGCATCATTTCGATGCCCACCGCGCCGGTTGCACCCGCGATTGCTACATGATAGTTCCTGCCCATCGGAAAACCGCCGAAAATACCAGCCGAGCGCGCCGTGGCGAACAAGAAAGCTCGCCCGCCGGGATCCGCATGCTCCGTCGTGGTGGACGTCGCCGCGCAGACCCTGAAGGTTCTGGACGGACGCAAGGTCGCCGCGGAATTCCCTGTCTCGACCTCGAAGTTCGGGCTCGGCTGCAAAGAAGGAAGCTTCAAGACACCGACCGGCCGTTTCCGCATCGCGCGCAAAATCGGCGGTTCGGCGCCGCTCTGGACCATTTTCCGCGCCCGGAAGAACACGCGGCGCAAAGCCGGACCGGGCGGCAAAGAAGACTTGGTCCTGACACGCATACTCACGCTCGACGGACTCGAACCCGAAAACGCCAACAGCCTCGCGCGCTACATCTACATCCACGGAACCAACCAGGAGGAATTGATCGGCACGCCCGCCAGCCATGGTTGCGTCCGCTTGCGCAACAAAGACATGGCATCCCTTTACCGCTTGGTGGCGAAGGGATCTCTCGTCCGCATCGTCCCGCCCGGCAACTAGGGAAACAACCCACCGGAGCGCGCCCCGCGGAAAACAGAATTTCGTTGTCTCGGGGCGAACCTCCGGCCAAGGTTATTTTTCGTCAGAAATCGGAAGGAGGTGAATCAGGAATGAACATCGTCAAAATTCTCGCCATCGTGGCCGTTGCCGCCGCTTCGCTCGGCCTCAGCGCTTGCGCCAGCAAGCCGCAGCCGGCTCCGGCTCCCGTCAGCTACAGCAAGTAAGCAGACACAAGGGGGATAATCCTTTGCGACCAAGCCGCGGATGCATTTCCGCGGCTTGGTTTTTTTACCCCGTGGCAAGTTCCAAAACCCGCGCCCCGGCCGCCCAACCCTCCGGCGAATCCACTGCCCCCGCGCGGTATTTCTTCCCGCGCAGCGACTGACGTTGCGCGCGCTCGGGTTCGGAGCAATGCACCCGCAACAACACATCGCAGGACTCGAGCCGTTCCCACGGACGGATGGCCACGTAAACCACCACCGACTTGCCCGCTGTCCAACGCGCAAAGGCCGCCAGATTGTCGCGGGCGCCGGATTTGTCCCGGACTCTCTTGGTGAAAATCCCGAGGAGGGGAACAGACATGACTCCGTCGTCGATCAATGCCACTTCACCCCGCGCGTAGCCAGGGAGACCTCTCTTGCGGATCTCGCGGCCGAGCGTTGTCTTGCCCGCACCCGCCGGACCGGCCAGGCAGACAACCAGCGGTCCGGATGTCTTGGCCACGGCGCGGCACACCTCCGCCAGACCGTCGCGCCATCGCGCGGGATCCAGTTTGACAGGGGACTCGGCAGCCATGGACAGGCATTGTCGTTCTGCGTCACGGCCACATCAAGCAGCGACGCGCGGACGGAAGCTGACGAACGGATTGCCGGCCAGCGAAAACCTCCACGGCAGCTCCTGCGCACGGGAAATGCCGATGCGTCCATCGGCCATCACGTCGACTTCTTGCCCGTGCAGGAAACACCGCTTGGCCGACGCGCAAAAGTCCGCGCCGTGATGCGCGCCGGTCACCCCGAGCGCAGCGGCCAACCGTCCCGGCCCTCCGGTCAGTTCCCGTCCCTTTTTCTCGCCGCGCCGTTTTTGCATGGCGCGCAATCCATGACGCGGTTCGATCGCGCGGATGAGAACAAAGCCCTCCTCCTCCCCTTTGGTCAGCACATTGAGCATCCAATGCATGCCGTAGTTCAGATAAACGTAGGCGGTTCCCGCGCGATGCCGCGCGACAAACTCGCGGGCGGACGGACGTGTGAACGTGTGGCAGGCCGGATCGCCCACGGCGGCGTAGGCTTCGCATTCCACGACGATCCCGCTGCACGCGCCCCAGACCAACTCGCATCCCACCAGAGCCCGCGCGCACTCAACCGGCGACTGCGTGAAAAACTCCCGCGGGATCACAGCGGAACCGGATGGTCGATGAACTGCCACGGCACGCGAAACTTTTTGGCCAGATGCGCGGCCAGCGCCTGCACACCGAGCGTCTCCGTGGCGTAGTGACCTCCGTAGATCACGTTGATCCCGAGTTCCTCCGCGCGCACCCAACTCCATTGCGGACCTTCGCCGGTGACAAACGTGTCCACTCCCGCCGCAGCCGCTTTCTCCACCATGTCCCCAGCCCCGCCGGTGATCACGCCGACCTTGCGCGGACGCGACGGACCCGCCGCGCAAACCTGCGGTTCACGTCCCGTGGCTTTCCTCACACACCGCGCCAGATCGGTGCGCGACCCGGCGAATATCCCCGCACGTCCGAACCCGAGAAAATTTTTCAGTCCGCGCAACCCGAGCGCTTTGGCCAGCAGCACATTGTTTCCCACCGCGGCATGCCCATCGAGCGGCAGATGCGCCGAATAAAGTGCCATGTCCGCTTTGCGCATCAGTTCGAGCTTCTCGCGGAAGATTCCCGTCACCGTTTGCACGCCGGACCAAAACAGCCCGTGATGCACGACCAGCAACGACCCCGATCCAGCCGCCGCCGCTTTTTTGATCACCGGAAAGCCTGCGTCGACCGAAGCCAGAATCCGCTTCACGCTTCCGCCGTTTTCCACCTGCAGGCCGTTGTGAGCCCCCGGATAGTCTTCCACCTCGGACACCCGCAGATAGGTGTTCGCATAGGAAACGACGGCGTCGATTTTTGCCATGAACTCATCTTTCCGCCGCGCCCCCGCCCATCACAATCCAAATCCATGACATTGTAGCGACGCTCTGTGAGCGTCGGTGCCCTTTTTTTATTCCCATGCACCGACGCTCACAGAGCGCCGCTACACCCCTAATCTTCTTTCATCCCCGCACCCGCCCCGATACTCTCCCGCCCCCTATGCTCAAGGCCGGAATCGTCGGGTTGCCCAATGTCGGAAAGTCGACCCTCTTCAACGCCATCACGCGCACCCGGAAGGCGCAGGCGGCCAACTTTCCCTTCTGCACGATCGAGCCCAACGTCGGCATCGTCAGCGTGCCCGACAAACGCCTCGACGCGCTGACCGAACTTTCCAAATCGGAGAAAACCGTCCCCACCGCCATCGAGTTCGTCGACATCGCGGGCTTGGTCAAAGGCGCCAGCCAGGGCGAAGGACTCGGCAACCAATTCCTCAGCCACATCCGCGAAGTCGACGCCATCGTGCAGGTTGTCCGCTGCTTCGAGAACGAGGACATCCACCACGTGGCCGGTTCGATGGATCCCGTGCGCGACATCGAGGTGATCAACACCGAGTTGATTCTCGCCGACATGTCGTCGCTCGAAAAACGCAAAGACAAGCTGGCCAAAAACGCGCGCGGCGGCGACGCGCAGGCCAAGGCCGAACTCGCC
>JAFMJK010000225.1 GCA_017853515.1 Chthoniobacterales bacterium
GCGGCTCGCTCGTCCGCTCTCCTTCCAACGGACACGCGAGCCGCGTGTCCCTACCCTCAAAACCTTGTTCGATAGTCCAGATCCTTTTCTGGTATGGTATGACACGCAAAAAGCTTCCGGCTTGCTGCAGCCCGGGCGATTTTTCGCTCCATGTCCGAAGAAATTCCTTCCTATGGGGCGGTGACGCCGTTCGAGATCCTCGTGCACCATTTTGCGTCGAACGACTTCAAGTTCCACGCCGATGTGGAATCCAAAACAGTCCAGTTCTTCATCTCGGGCGAATGCGCCGTCTACAACTGCCGCCTGCAAATCACCCACCATGACGAACTCATCCAGGTTCGTGTGCATTATCCCGTTTCGGCGAGAGACCCGAAAATCCGACCGCATGTCGCGGAGGCTCTGGCCAGAGCGAACCATGGGATGTCGATCGGGGCCTTCGACATCGATATGGACTCGGGCGAGATGAATTACCACATCGGCCAAGTCATCCGTGGTCGCGAATTGGACGACGACATCATCGGCGGCGTTTTCTCGTCGGCACTGTCCAGTGCCGACCGTTACTTCCCCGCCCTCATGCGCGTCATGTTCGCCGGCCACACCCCGGCCGATGCCATCTACCTCTCGGAACTCGATGTCCATTCCGAGGCGATGGAGGCGGGAGAAACCGAATCCTTGCTCGTCCCGCCCAAACCGGCGGCCAAAAAGCGGAAAGACCCCCGCAAAAGCCCGCGATCGAAAAGGACCCGCAAACTTCCCGATCTCTTCGACGATCCTCCGTCCCCCGGCTCCGTTTAATCCCGACCCGCTCACAATCTCTTAGTCTTTTAGTCTGTTCAGTCCTTCCCACCGTTAACCTCTCCGTCTCTTAGTCTCTTAGTCTCTTGGTCTCTCCGTCTCTTTGTCTCTTTGTCTCTCCATCACTTGACGTCCGGTGACTGATACCAAGTCCCAAAAGATTTTAGACTTTGTTATTTGAGGTAGGGACGAGCGGCTCGCTCGTCCGCTCTCCTTCCAACGGACACGCGAGCCGCGTGTCCCTACCCTCAAAACCTTGTTCGATAGTCCTGATCCTTTTCTGGTTTGGTATGATTTCTGTCCGCTGTCTACTGACGCCTGCGTCCTGCCCACTGTCAGCCGAGCGGAGCGAACCGAGGCTCGGCGAGATAGCCGAAGCCAAACAAGTCGCCGCGGCGACCAACTGACGACTGTCTACTGTCTCTTCGCCTCTTAGTCTTTTGGTCTCTTAGTCTTTTAGTCTCTTCGCCTCTTAGTTTCTTAATCTTTTCGTCTCTTCTTCCCCGAAGGTGCTGCCACCGGCCAGATCGTGACATCGCCGCGCGAACCTTGCAGCACATTGCCTGAGGCAGAGAGTCCTTTGGCGAAATCGAAAGGCACTTCGGCATAGCTCGCGTCATTACCCAAAGCGATGAAGCCTACCTCGCGCGAGGGAAGACCCGCCGCTTCGACCAGCAGATCGACGATATCGCGCGGATTCCTCACCGCATCGCGGCCGAGTCCCACGCGCAGCCATGCTTTACCCGGCTTCGCTTTGCGCGGGGGTTCATCCGATGCGTAAGCAGGATGCTCTGCCGTCTCTTCGCGCTTGGCTGCGGGTTTTGTTTCCTTCGACGGCTGCGCCGCCGGCGCGGCAATATCTCCACCGTTGAGAATATGCAGCAGCGCGGCGGCCACCTCGGTCGAATCCGCACCTTCCTCCAGCAAGCGGTCGATATGGACCATCTGCGCCTCGGCACTGCCCGACTCGATCGTCTGCCGAACGCGCTCGAGCAGGGCATCGGTGCGCTTCTCGCCGATTTCTCCCGTTGTGGGCAGCTTCCCGCGCCGGATCGTCGAGTGCGTGAACTTCTCGAGAAAGCGGATCTTGTGCACATCCCGTCCCGTCACCAGCGAAATGGCCACGCCCTGCTTGCCCGCACGGCCGGTCCGCCCGATACGGTGCACGTAATCCTCCGGGTCGTAAGGCAGGTCGAAGTTCACGACCAGCTCCAGATCATCCACGTCGATACCGCGGCCCGCCACGTCCGTGGCCACAAGGAAATCGAATCCGCCCGCTTTGAACTTGTTCATCACGCGCGTGCGTTGCGCCTGGGCGATACCGCCGTGCAATCGATCGGAAGGAATACCCTGCGCCTGCAGATCGTCGGCCAGTTCGTCCACCGTGCGCTGCGTGTTGCAGAAGATGATGCCCGACCGGTAGCTGTGGAAATCGATGATGCGCAGCAGAGCGTCGAATTTCATCCGCGGCGGAGTTTCGTAATACCACTGCGTGATGTCCGGCGCGTCGACCTTCTTCTGGTCGATCTTCAACGTCACCGGATCGCGCGCGTAGCGGTCGATCAGCTTGCGGATGGCCGGCGAAACCGTCGCCGAGAAGAACGCCGTCTGCCGGTCCGCCGGCATGGCATCGAGGATCTTTTTGATGTCGTCGCGGAAACCCATGTCCAGCATGCGGTCCGCCTCGTCGAGGACAATGAGACGCAAACGATCCAGCTTGAGCGTGCCGCGCTCGAGGTGGTCGATCACGCGGCCCGGCGTGCCGAGCACGATCTGCGCGCCGCGCTTGAGTTCCTGCGCTTGCCGCTCGAAGGACGACCCGCCGTAGACCGGCACGGCATGCACGCCGCGTTTACCCGCGGACAGTTTGTGCACCTCGCCGGCCACTTGCGTCGCCAATTCGCGCGTCGGACAGAGCACGAGCACCTGCACGGCGTGCAGTGCCGGGTCGGTTTTCTCGATCGCCGGAATGGCGAAGGCCGCCGTTTTCCCCGATCCGGTTTGCGATTGCCCCACCACGTCCTTGCCGGACAGCAATTCCGGAATGGCCGCCGCTTGGATGGGGGAAGCCTCCTCGAAACCCAGTTTGTCGACCGCTTTGAGAATTTCCGGCGACAAGCCGAGGCTGGCAAAAGTTGGTCTCTCCATCCACAGACCCTAATGCGGCTCTCGCCCAAGGTCACTGGTTCTTCTCAAACGGTGCGTGATCGGGAGAAAACTTCTCACTGCTTCCGCCTCCGTGAGAGATTCCCGGATCCGTTTCACTCCGGCTCTTCGCCTCTTAGTCTCTTCGTCTTTTGGTCTTTTAGTCTCTCAATCTCTTCCCCACTCTCCGCGCCCCCCGTGCCTCCGTGAGAGCCCCTCGGTTTCCGCTTTCCCCCTCATTCCGCCTTCCGCTCTCCGCTCTCTGGTCTCAAGTCTCCGCCTTCTCTT
>JAFMJK010000035.1 GCA_017853515.1 Chthoniobacterales bacterium
TACGTATGCCCGGAGGGGTGGCAGGCGGACCGGATGGTGCGGTCGCCGTTGGCGTGGACGGAAATTTGCCAGCCTTGGTCGAAGTAAGGCTTCATCGCGGCAAAGAGATCATCTTCGTTCCAATCAAGCTTGCCGCAATTCGTCGTGCCCTTGGGATAAATGTAGGGCTCGTTCAGCGCGGCGGTGAGGCCCTGAGTGGAACCATCGCCGATGTATTTCACGCCGATGACGCGGAACCGGTCGTCGCCGTCGTTGTGCTTGATTGCATTGTATCCCTTGGGAATCGAAGTGCCGTAGAGATAACCGCGGATGCGGATGGGAAAGTCCGGACGGTGCGACAGCTCGGTGACCATCGGATATTCCTTCTCCAGCGGAATAACCGAACCCAAGGCGATCTCGGACGACGTGGTGATGCCCACGGCAGACATCCGCCCGACGGTCTGCAAATACGATTCCACGAACTGATCGGGTTTGGGCAGGGACATCTTGCGGGCGAAGGCCGCGTAGGAGGGCGGTTCATGGAGGACGCCGGTGAGTTTGCCTTCGGCGTCGCGGACATAGACCCCGCCATTGCCCGGATCGGGGGTGTCTTCTGTGATGCCGGCTTCCTCGAAGGCTTTGTGGTTTACATAGGCGATATGGCCGGATTGATTGACGACGAAGATCGGATTTGTCGTGGACACCTTGTCCAGCAGGTCGGCATTGAGCTCGGCCATGAGCGGCGTAGTGCGCGACGGATCCACGCCGAACGCGATGATCCACGCGCCTTCCGGAAGCTTCTCTTTCTGCGCGCGCAGCTTGTCGAGCAGGCTGTCGATCGTGTCGTAGGGCAGCGTGAAGTTGGAAAGATCGAGCGAGACGCCCTCCACCATCGAGGTGAGCGAGATGTGCAGGTGCGGTTCGACGAAGCCCGGCATGAGCGTGCGCCCATCGAGATCGACCATCTTGGTTCCCTCGCCTTGATGCGCGGCGAGGATCTCCTTCTCGTCCCCAACCGCGATGATTTTCCCGTCTTTCACGGCAAGCGCGGAGACCTCCGGCTGTTTTTCGTTCACCGTGACGATGGTGCCCCCGTGGAAAATCGTGTCTGCCGGTTCGGCGGCCGAGGCCGGAGATAAGAGAAGAAGCGAGGAAACAACGGCAGCTACGCAGGGGAGAACTTTTTTCATATTTGGAGGGTTGTAGGCCTGTGTCGCGTGCATAGCAAGGCGCGACACCAAAAAGAAAAACGCCGTCCCGCGGACGGGACGGCGTTACGAGGAGGAAAGTGTTTCTTCCTTAGCGCGAGTAGAGCTCGACGACGAGCTGCTCGTTGACCACCGGCGCGATTTCGTCGCGGGTCGGGATGCGGCTGACGGTGCCGCTGAAGTTGTCGCGATCAACGACGAGCCAATCGGGCACGGTGCGGATCTGCGTGGCTTCCATCTGGCGGGCGGCCAAAGCGCGAGGCTTGGGTGAGTCTTTAATCGTCACGACGTCGCCGGGCTTTAAGTTGGCCGAGGCGATGTCGTTTTTGCGGCCGTTCACTTTGACGTGGCCGTGCGCGACCATCTGGCGCGCGGCAGTGCGGGTGCGGGCGAAGCCGAGGCGGTAGACGACGTTGTCCAGGCGTGTCTCGAGAAGTTGCAGCAAGGTTTCGCCGGTGATACCGCGGCGGGAGAGCGCGGTTTCGAAGTAGCGACGGAACTGGCGCTCAAGGACGCCGTATTGCGCTTTGAGCTTCTGCTTTTCGAGCAGGGCCAAGCCGTATTCCGAGGTCTTGCGGCGCATGCCTTTTTGTCCGTGCATGCCGGGCGGATAGCTGCGGCGCTCGAAATGTTTGGGCGAGCCGACGAGGAAAACGCCGAAGCGGCGGCTCAGTTTGGTTTTGGGTCCGGTGTAACGTGCCATAGGGAAAGTTTACAGTGGTTCAGTTTACAGTTTTCAGCCGGAGCATTACACGCGGCGGGCCTTCGGGGGACGGCAGCCGTTGTGCGGAACGGGCGTGACGTCTTTGATCACGGTGATTTCCAGGCCGATGGCCTGCAAAGCGCGGATGGCGGATTCGCGTCCGGCGCCGGGGCCTTTGACCCGGACTTCGACTTCCTTGAGTCCGTGTCCCATGGCCTGGCGGGCGGCATCCTGCGCGACGAGCTGCGCGGCGTAGGCTGTGCTTTTGCGCGAGCCTTTGAAGCCGACTTTGCCGGCGCTGGAGGCGCCGATCACGGCGCCGCGCTGGTCGGTGATGCTGACCACGGTGTTGTTGAAGGTGGCGAGAACGTGCGCGATGCCCTGCGTGATGTTCTTGCTGCCTTTGGCCTTGATCACTTTGGCCGGGGCGATGGGTGCGTCGAGCGAGAGGATGTCGTCGGCCGACGCGGGTGCGGCGGCTTCGGCCGCTTTCGCTTCGCCTTCTTTCTTCTTGGCCGTCTTGCCTTTGGCCGCCTTGGGCTTGGCCGCTTTTTTCTCTGCGGGTTTGGCTTCGGCGCCTTCGGCCGCGGCTTCCGCTTTCACTTCGGCTTGGGCCTCGGCGGCGGGATGGTGCTCCGCGGTTTCATCTTTGCGGCGCGCGTCCTGCGATTCGCCGAGAGTTTCTTTCTTTTCGTCGCTCATACTTCGTGGGGCTTAGACTTTGCCGGCTTTGGCGTCGGGGTTTTTCTGCACGCCGACCGTCTTGCGCGGGCCCTTGCGGGTGCGCGCGTTGGTGGAGGTGCGCTGTCCGCGCACGGGGAGTCCGCGGCGGTGACGGATGCCGCGGTAGCAATTGATGGCTTGGAGGCGCTTGAGGTTGCCCTGCAATTCGCGGCGAAGATCGCCTTCGATGAGGACACCGTTGTTGCCGATGATGTGGATGATCTGCGAGATCTGCTCGGGCGTGAGGTCCTTGGCGCGGGTGTTGGGATCGATGGAAGCTTCGGCCAGGACGCGTTTCGCGATGGTCGGTCCGATGCCGTAGATATACGGAAGCGAGGCTTCGATGCGTTTGTTGGGCGGGATTTCAACCCCGAGGAGGCGTGGCATAAGCGTGTTATCCTTGTCTTTGTTTGTGGCGCGGGTTTTTGCAAACAACGCGCACGACGTTGTTCCGCCGGATAATCCGGCAGCTTTCGCAAAGGCGTTTGACTGAAGCTCTGACTTTCATGGTTTGGTTCTTCTATTTCTTTCGGAAGGTGATGCGGCCCTTGCTCAAGTCGTATGGAGACAGCTCGAGCATGACTTTGTCACCCGGCAAAATGCGAATGAAGTGCAGGCGCATCTTGCCCGAGATGTGCGCGAGAATGCGGTGTCCGTTGGGCAATTCCACCCGGAACATCGTATTCGGCAACAACTCGACAACCTTGCCTTCTACTTCAATAGCGTCTTTTTTCGCCATGTCAAAACTTCTGGTTCGTCTTTCGTAACCAGCACAGTGTGTTCGAAATGTGCCGAAGGCAGACCGTCGGCCGTGACCACCGTCCATTTGTCGTCCAAAACCCGCACGGCACTGGCCCCCAAATTGATCATCGGCTCGATGGCCAAGGTCATGCCGGCCTTCAACTTGGGGCCACGACCAGCCTTGCCGTAATTCGGGATTTGCGGATCTTCATGCAGTTTACGTCCCACCCCGTGGCCGACAAACTCGCGGACCACCGAATACCCGCGGGCCAGGGCGGCCTGCTCGATAAACGAGGAGATATCCCCCACCCGGGCTCCTTGCGTCACATGAGGAATGACGTCGCGCAAAATGCGGGCGGTGTCCTCGACGAGGCGGTCGACTTTCGGCGCGACGACGCCGACGCGCACCGTCGTGGCGTTGTCACCGATCCATCCGTCCTTGTTCACGCCGACGTCGAGTTTGACGATGTCGCCGTAAGCCAGACGGCGGTCGCCGCCGATGCCGTGCACGACTTCCTCGTTCACGGAGATGCAAAGTTGTCCGGGAAATTTGCGATAGCCGAGAAATGCGCTCTTCGCCCCGGCTTCGGCGATGTATTGCGCGCACGCGTCGTCGATATCGCGCGTGGTCATGCCCGGCGTGACGAGATTCTCCAATCTGTCGAGAACCTCGGCGGCCACGCGGCAAGCGGTCCTCATGGCGTCGATCTCACGCTCGTTCTTGATCGGGATCATCGACGACAGGAAAGGAATACTGCGGAGCACGCGACGAAAAAGCGGATCAACGGCCGCTGGCGAGGTAAGCGGCGGTGCCGGCTATGACCAGCACGCCGAGCGCGACCCAGAGCCAGACGAGGGCGGATGACGAGACGACGCGTCCGGCGCCGCCGGCCGTGCGTTCGAAGCGTCCGCGGATTTTTCCACGGCGCAGGAAGCCGTCGTAATGGCGCTGGAGCAGATAGGTTTCCACCTGGCGCATGGTGTCGAGTGTCACACCCACGATAATGAGCAGACCCGTGCCGCCGAAGAACTGCGCGGTCATGTAGGGCACGTTCATGCTTTGGGCCAGCAACTGCGGCAGCACCGCGATGATGGTGAGGAAGATCGCGCCGGCGAACGTGAGGCGCGTCATGGTGTAATCGAGGAAATCGGCCGTCGGCTTGCCCGGGCGCACGCCGGGAATGAAGCCGCCGTATTTCTTGAGGTCGTCGGCGATCTGCGCGGGCTGGAACTGCGTGGCGACCCAGAAATAGCTGAAGAAGAAAATCATTCCGCCGAAGAGAACGTAGTGCGGCCATCCGGTGGCGAGCATGGAGGAAAGCTCGTTGGCCCAGCGCTGCGCGGGGAAGGCCATGCTCAGGATGGTCGACGGGAAAAGAAGAATGGCCTGCGCGAAAATGATCGGCATGACACCCGCATAGTTGACCTTCAGCGGCATGTATTGGGTCTGTCCGCCGTAGACTTTGCGTCCGACCACGCGCTTGGCGTATTGCACGCTGATGCGGCGCGTGGCCTGCGTCACGGCGATGACCGCGGCGATGACGATGATGAGGAAGGCGATGAGGAGAACGAGAACCACGGGGCTGACCGCCGCCGCTTCGCCGCCCGAGGGCACGAAGGTGCGCCACGCCTGGATCAAACCGGCGGGCAGCTGCGCGAGGATACCGACCGTGATGATGATGGAAATACCGTTGCCGATGCCGCGCTCGGTGATCTGGTCACCCAACCAAACGAGGAACATCGTTCCCGCGGTCAGCGTGATGACCGTGATCAAACGGAAGCCGAGGCCCGGATCGGAAACGAGCGGCACGCCGAGGCGGTTGATCGTGTCCATGATGCCCGGCAGGAACGGATTGGACTCGGGACTCTCGAAGGAAAGAGCAAGCAGGTAGCCCTGGAAAAGGCAGAGCACGATGGTGAGGTATCGCGTGTATTGGGAAATTTTCTGGCGCCCCCCGTCCTCGCGCGAAAGGCGCCCGAGTTTCGGGATCACCGCGGTCATGAGCTGCAGCATGATCGACGCGCTGATGAAAGGCATGATGCCGAGGGCGAAGATGGCGCAGTTGCCCAGCGCGCCGCCGCTGAAAAGGTTGAAGAGCGCGGCCACGCCGCCGCCGGCCTGCGCGTCGGCCACATTGATGAACCACTGGCGCAGGACTTCCGCGTTGATCCCCGGGGTCGAGATGACCGAACCGGCGCGGACGATGACGATCATCGCCAGCACGAAGAGCACGCGTTGCCGCAGCTCCGGGATTTTGAAGATGTTGGTGAAGGCGGAGATCATGGGCTGCAGATCAGAATCGATCCGTCGCCGGGGACGGCGACGCTACAAAGGTAGGGACACGCGACTCGCGTGTCCGAATCGGAACCGGCGGACGAGCGGGCCGCTCGTCCCTACCCAAGGACGGATGCAGCGCCGGTTGTTCCGCCTTGTCCACCGCGATCATCCGCTCAGGAAATCTTGCCGCCGGCGGCTTCGATCTTGCGCTTGGCCGCCTCGCTGAATTTGGCGCCGGAGATGGTGACTTTCTTTTTCAACTCGCCGCGGGCGAGGATTTTCACGCCGTCCACCGTGCCGCGGACGAGACCCTGCTGGCGCAGGGCGGCCTCGTCGACCGTCGCGCCATCCTCGAAATCATTGAGGTCATCAAGGTTGACCACCGCGATGCGCAGTTTGAAAGCGGCGTTGTTGAACCCGCGCTTGGGCAGGCGGCGGATGAGCGGCATCTGTCCGCCTTCGAATCCGAGACGGATGCTGCCGCCGGAGCGGGCCTTCTGTCCCTTGTGTCCTTTGCCGCTGGTCTTGCCGGTGCCGGAGCTTTCGCCGGAACCGAGGCGTTTGCGGCGCTTCTTCGCGCCGGGGCGGGGTGAGAGATTGTGGAGTCGCATGGTGGTCAGGCGGTGGCGACTTCAGCCGCGGCTTCCGCTTTGGTGGTCTTCATTTTGATGCCGCGCACGCGGAAAATTTCCTCGCGCGGACGGAGTTTCGAGAGGGCTTCGAGGGTGGCTTTGACCACGTTGGCGTGGTTATTCGAGCCGAGCGACTTGGCCAGCACGTCGCGGATGCCGACCGCTTCGCACACGGCGCGCACGCCGCCGCCGGCGATGATGCCGGTGCCGGGCGAGGCCGGGCGGAGCATGACGCGGCCGCCGCCGAATTCGCCGGTCACCTCGTGCGGAATGGTGTTCTGCGCGAGCGAAAAGTTCTTCATGGCTTTGCGCGCGGAATCCGAAGCCTTGCGGATGGCTTCGCTGACTTCCTTGGCTTTGCCGAATCCGCAGCCGACGCGGCCTTTGTGGTCGCCGGTGACAATGAGCGCGCTGAAGCTGAAGCGGCGTCCGCCCTTCACGACTTTGGCGCAGCGGTTGATGAAAACGACTTTCTCGACCGTATCGGACGGTTCTTTCGGTTCTTTGGGTCCGCGGTTGTCGCGGCGTCCGGTGTTGCGTGCGTTAGGAGGCATGATGTTTTTAGAATTCGAGGCCGGCTTCGCGCGCGGCATCGGCCAGGGCTTTCACTTTGCCCATGTATTGGAAGCCGCCACGGTCGAAGACGACTTTGGAAATGGATTTCTTTTTGGCGCGGTCGGCCACGAGCTTGCCCACCGTGGTGGCATTGGCCACGTTGGCCCCGGCTTTGGCCGCTTTTTCCTGCGTGCTGGCCGCGGCGAGGGTCACGCCCTTGGTGTCGTCGATGACCTGCGCGCGGATGTGGCGGCCGGAGAAGTTGACCGCGAGGCGCGGACGCTCGGCGGTGCCGGACACTTTTTTCCGGATGCGCTTGTGGCGGATTTTGATGCTGTCGTGGCGTGTCATGACGTTTACTGGACGGTTTTGCCTTCCTTGCGGCGGACTTGTTCGTCGGAGTAGCGCACGCCTTTGCCCTTGTACGGTTCCGGCGGGTAGTAGGCGCGGATGTTGGCCGCGACCTGTCCGACCAACTGGCGGTCGATGCCCTCGATGACGAGTTTGGTGTTCTCGTTGACCGTGATCTTGATGTCCTTCGGGATGTCGAAGATGACGGGGTGGGAGAAACCGAGTGAAAGATTGAGTTTTTGTCCCTGCACGGCGGCTTTGAAGCCGACGCCTTGGATTTCGAGGTTGCGGGTGAAGCCGGTGCTGACCCCGGTCACCATGTTGTTGAGGAGCGCGCGGGAAAGTCCGTGCAGCGCGCGGACTTGGCGGGTCTCCGATTTGCGCTGCAGCACGAGGGTTTCGCCCTCGACTTTGCCCTCGATGCCCTCGGGCAATTGCCAGGAAAGTTTGCCTTTCGGTCCCTCGACCTGCACGGAGCGGTCGGCGGCCAGGTTCACTTTGACCTTGGCGGGAAGCGTGACGGGTTTGTTGCCGATGCGTGACATTGGTTCGTTCCTCCTTACCAGACGTAGGCCAGCAACTCGCCGCCGACTTTTTGGCGGCGCGCCTCGCGTCCGCTGAGCACGCCGCGGGGCGTGGAAATGATGGAGATTCCCATGCCGCCGAGGACGCGCGGGATATCGTCGGCGCCGACGTAGCGGCGAAGGCCCGGACGGCTGACGCGCTTGAGACCGGTGATAGCCGGGGTTTTGTCGGCGAATTTGTTGACGATGCGCAGTTGCGGTTTGCCTTCCGATTTCACTTCGAAATCGGTGATGTAGCCTTCCTTTTTCAGGATGGCGGAAATGTCGGCCTTGATGCGCGAGTAGGGCACGAGGAGCTCGGCTTTGCGGGCGCGGCTGGTGTTGCGCAGGCGGGTGAGAAGGTCGGCGATGGGATCGTTGGAGGTCATCAGGATGCTTTGGCGGCGGGTTTCTTGGCGCGGTCGGTGAACGGCATGCCGAGTTCTCCGAGGAGCGACTTTGCTTCCTCGTCGGTGCGGGCCGTGGTGACGATGGTCACGTCGAAACCCACGTTGCGCTTGATTTTGTCGAGTTCGATCTCGGGAAAGATGCTTTGGTCGGCCACGCCGAGCGTGTAGTTGCCGTTCCCATCGAAGGCTTTCGGGGAAATCCCGCGGAAGTCGCGGATTTTCGGCAGCGACATTTTGATCAGCCGCTCGAGGAACTCGTACATGTGGCGTCCGCGCAGGGTGACCTTCGCGCCGATCGGCTGCTCTTTGCGCAGCTTGAAGTTGGAGATGGCCTTCTTCGACTTGGTGCGCACGGGCGTCTGGCCGGTGATGGTCTTGAGTTCGGTCACCGCGATCTCCAGCGCTTCCTTGGTGTCCTGCGCCGAGCCGATCGAGGTGTTGATCACGACTTTCTGCACGCGCGGGATCTGGTGCACGTTGGTGTATCCGTGCTTCTCCTTGAGCGCGGGAACAACCTTGTTGGTGTATTCTTTGTAGAGTTCGACTTCCATGGGTTACTTCGCCTTGGCCTTGGTCTTCGGCTTGGCGTCCTCCTTCTTGGCGGCTTCGACCCGCTTGACGTTGGAAATGTGGATCGGGCCCTCTTTCTGCACGATGGCGCCGCTGGGGTGCTCCTGCGATTTGCGCGTGTGCTTCTTGATCATGCGCACGCCCTCGACGAGCACCTGGTTCTTGCCGCGGATGACCTGCAACACCTTGCCCTCGGCGCCCCGGTGGTTGCCGGTGACGACGCGGACGATGTCGTTTTTGCTGACGTGGGTTTTCGCGCGGCTCATAGGACCTCCGGAGCGAGGGAAACGATCTTCATGAAATTCTTTTCGCGCAACTCGCGGGCCACGGGGCCGAAGATGCGGGTTCCGCGCGGGTTGAGATCTTTGTCGATGATGACAATGGCGTTGGTGTCGAAACGCAGAGCGGAGCCGTCGGGCCGCTTGAGCGGCTGGCGGGTGCGGACGATGACGGCGCGGACGACCTCGCCTTTCTTCACCGAGCCGCCGGCGGAAGCTTCCTTCACGTTGGCGGTGATGACATCGCCGACGCGGGCGAAGGCGGATTTCTTGCCGATGACGCCGATCATGGTGGCCATGCGGGCGCCGGTGTTGTCGGCGACATCGAGACGGGAGCGGAGCTGGATCATGGCGTTCTTAGTGTTTGAGGACTTCGACGAGGCGCCAGCGCTTGGTCTTGCTCAGCGGGCGGGTTTCGGTGATGCGGACTTTGTCGCCCGTCTTGGCCTCGTTCTTCTCGTCGTGTGCGTGGAATTTGGCGGTTTGTTTGACGATCTTGCCGAAGCGCGGGTGCGGGACGCGGCTGACCGTGCGGACGACGACGGTTTTGTCCATCTTGTCCGAGACGACCTCGCCCACGAGGGTTTTGCGGATCCCGCGTGATGCGGTTGCTGTGGTGGTGGCGGTGTCGCTCATGATTTGGCTGCTGCTGCTTTGATTTTCTGCGAGAGGAAGGTTTCCACGCGCGCGGCCTCGCGGCGCAGGGTGCGGATGAGCGACGGCTTTTCCAGCTGTCCGCTCTGCTGCTGCAGACGGAGGTTGAAGATTTCGTGACGCAGCTCGCGCTTGCGGCTGCGGAGTTCATCCGCGCTGAGTTCGGCGATTTCCTTGGTCTTCATGGCGTCAGGAGGCGTGGTGGCGGGTGATGAATTTGGTGCGGATCGGCAGCTTGTTCGCGGCGAGGCGCAGCGACTCGCGGGCCACGCTCTCGGTGACGCCGTCCAATTCGAAAAGGATGTTCCCCGGGCGCACCACGGCGACCCAGTATTCCGGCGCGCCTTTGCCTTTGCCCATCCGGGTCTCGGGCGGGCGGGCGGTGACGGATTTGTCCGGGAAGATGCGGATCCAGAGTTTGCCTTTGCGCTTCATGTTGCGCGTGAGGGCGACGCGGGCCGCCTCGATCTGCACGTTGGTGATCCAGGCGCGGTCGAGGGTCTGCAGACCGAATTCGCCGAAGTCGATGTTGGTGTTGCGCGAAGCGGTTCCCTTGCGGCTTCCCCGCTGGGATTTCCGGAACTTCACGCGTTTGGGCATCAAGGGCATGGCAGGTTCTCCTCGTTAAATTATTCGGCGACGGCCGTGGCGGCCACAGCGGGCGACGGCACAACTTCGGCGGCGGGTTTGTCTTCGCGCACCGAAACTTTCGGAGCGGCTTCCTCGCCTTTGCAAATCCAGCATTTGATCCCGATCTTGCCGGCCGTGGTGTTGGCTTCGGCGAAGCCGTAATCGATCGGCGCGCGCATGGTGTGGAGCGGCACCTTGCCCTCGCGATACTGTTCGGTCCGGGCGATTTCCGATCCGCCGAGGCGGCCGGAACAACGGACCTTGATGCCGAGCGCGCCCTGTTCCATGGCGATCTGCACGGATTTCTTCATGGCGCGGCGGAAACCGATGCGGCGTTCGAGTTGTCCGGCCACGCTCTCGGCGACGAGTTGCGCGTCGGTCTCGGGCGAGCGGATTTCCTGGATGTCGATTTTGACCTGCTTGTCGCCGCTGATGGCGGAGACTTCCCTGGTCATGTTTTCGATTTCCGAGCCTTTGCGGCCGATGACCAGCCCCGGGCGGGCGGTAAAAATGGTGACGCGGACGCTGTTCCAGGCGCGCTCGATGACGATTTTCGAGACGGCGGCCTGGCGGAGTTTGCCTTTGAGGTATTCGCGGATTTTGAGGTCGGCGTGCAGGTGGTCGGCGAACTCGCGGCGCGGGGCATACCACTTCGATCCCCAGTCGCGGGAGATGGGGAGGCGGAAGCCGATCGGGTGAACTTTTTGTCCCATGGTGTTATTCGGCTTTCTCCGCGGCCGGCGCGGCGGCCTCGGCGGCCGGTTTGGTCTCTTCTTTCTTCACCGCGGTTTTTTTCTTCGCGGCGGGTTTTTTGGAAGCGGTCTTTTTCTTGGCGGCCTTGCGGGTCTCGCGCGTCTCGATCGCGATCTCGTCGGTCAGGATGATGCGGATGTGGCTGGTCCGTTTGCGGATCGGGCCGGCGCTGCCGCGGGCCTTGGGGATGAAACGCTGGAAGGTCGGCCCCTCGCCCACCACGGCTTCGCGCACGACAAGGGCTTCGACGCGGGCCTGGTGGTTGTTTTCCGCGTTCGCCACCGCACTTTTAAGCGTTTTGGCCACAAGACCGGCAGCTTTCTTCGGCGTGAAGGCAAGCAGATCGAGGGCCTGCTGCACGGGCAGTCCCTGGATCTCGCGCGTCACCTCGCGCGCCTTGAAAGGCGAGATGCGGGCGAATCTGTAGATCGACCTGGTTTCCATTTTGAAATTTTCTATGTGTTTGTTGTTCCTAACGTCGGGCGTCCACCCTGAGGCGGTCTCCCGGTTTGATTGAGTCCTCTTCGGACACGAGATTCTGGATGACGGCGCCGCTGATGCGGTCGCGCACGTCGATGACGCGGACGTCGCCGATGCGGCGGTTGTCGCGCCATACTTGGAAAGGCATTCCGACTTTTACCCCCGCATCGCGGCCGATGTTGGCCACGACAAGAGCGAACTCCGCTTTCACCTCGACGACCGATGCGTCGGTCAGCGTGGGTCCGCCGGCGGGCGGTTGGCCGCCCTCGGGGCCCGCGGTGAGCATTCCGTTCGAGAGGCGGAGTTCTTTCTCCAGCGCCGCGCGAATTTCCGGATCGCTCCCCTGCGAGCTTTTCATGAAGGCTTGGACCCCCTCGGTGAGGCCGAGAAGCCGCTCGAGCAGCGCGCTGTTGTCGCTCTGCTGCCGCGCGAGTTCGTTGACGGTGGAAAGGAGGCGTTCCTCGATTTCCCCGCCGTCGCCCGAACCGGGCGCGAGCGCGTCGAATTTGGTCTGCAGATCTTCGGCTTGGCGTTTGAAAATTTCCGCCTCGCCGTTGGCCAGCGCCAGACTCTCGGTGAGGCTGCGTATGGCCTCGCGCGCGAGCAAAAGTTGTTCGTTGAGGCGCGCCACTTGGGCGGCCCCTCCCGAATCCCGTGTTGTCAAAGAACCCTGGCTTTGCGCGGAGGTGTTCCCTGCCAGGGTGATCATGAGACACCCGGCCAGGACCAACCTGCCGCTCGCGGCCACGTTTATTTCGTCACCTTCGCCGTATGCGATCCGTGTTTCTTGAAGATACGCGTGGGCGAGAATTCGCCGAGCTTGTGCCCGACCATGTTCTCAGTGACGAAAACCGAATTGAAAATTTTCCCGTTGTGCACGAGGAAGGTGTGCCCGACGAAGTCCGGCGTGATCATCGAACGGCGCGACCATGTCTTGATCGGTTTCTTCGCGCCGCCTTCGTTCATGCGGTCGATTTTTTCGAGCAGGTGACCCTCGACGAAGGGGCCTTTTTTGAGCGATCTGGACATGGCTTAGTTCTTCTTCTTGCTCTTGCGGCGCTCGACGATGAAGCGGTCCGACGGTTTGTGTTTTTTGCGGGTTTTGAATCCCTTGGCGAGTTGGCCCCACGGGCTGACCGGGTGCTGGCGTCCGCCGCCGCCCTTCGATTTGCCGTTGCCGCCGCCGTTCGGGTGGTCGATCGGGTTCATGACCATGCCGCGCACGGTCGGGCGGATGCCGAGCCAGCGGGAACGCCCGGCTTTGCCGCTCGAGACGTTCATGTGCTCGGAATTGCCGACCTGCCCCATGGTGGCGTGGCATTTGCCGTTGAGCTTGCGGATCTCGCCCGAGGGCATCTTCACGAGCGCGTAGCCGGCCTCGAAGTTGTTGAGCACGGCTTGTTGTCCGGCGCTGCGCGCGACTTGGCCGCCTCGGCCGGGGATGAGTTCGATGTTGTGGATGGCCGAACCGGGAGGGATGCGCTCGAGCGGCAGCGAGTTGCCGACTTCGGGTGCAGCCTCCGGACCGGAGGAAACTTTCATCCCGACCTTCAGGCCGTCGGGGGCGAGGATGTAGGCCTTCTCGCCGTCCGCGTATTGCAGCAACGCGATACGCGCGGTGCGGTTCGGATCGTATTCGATCGCGACGACGTCGGCGGTCACGCCGTGCTTGCGGCGTTTGAAATCGATGAGGCGCAGCTTGCGCTTGTGGCCCCCGCCGATGTGACGGCAGGTCAGGCGGCCCTGGTTGTTGCGGCCGCCGGTGCGCTTGCGCGTGGTGAGGAGGCTTTTCTCCGGCTTTTTGTTCTTGGTGATCTCCTCGAAGGAAGGGAGGGCCTTGAAGCGCGCGGAAGGCGTGAGCGGACGGAAAGTTTTGAGTGCCATGGCGTGAGTTCTCCTTAGACGAGGTCGAGTTTTTCGCCCTCCTTGAGCGTGACGATGGCTTTCTTCCAATGCGGGCGGCGGCCGAAGTCGGCGCGGCGTTCGCGCTTCTTCTTGCCGGCGTAGTTGGCCGTGTTGACCGAGGCGACCTTCTTCTGGAAGAGGCTTTCCACCGCCGCCTTGATCTCGAGCTTGTTGGCCGCGGGGTTGACCTCGAAAACGTATTTGTTCCCCTTCTCGGTAAGGATGGTGGCCTTCTCGGTCAGGCGGATGGTGCGGATGATGTCAAAGGGCTCTTTCATGCTGCCGTCCTTTCCGAAATTTTGGCGAGGGCGTCGCCGGTCAGGAGAATTTTGTCATAGCGGAGCAGGTGCTCCGGATTCACGTCGGACGCGTTGACGAGAAGGACGTTGCCGACATTGCGCGCGGCGCGGAAGGTTGTCTCCTCGAAGGCGGGCGACACGAGGAGGACGTTGCGCGCGTCCTTCGCGTTGGTCTTCACATACGAAATGAATTTCGCCGTCTTGCCGTCCGGGATGGCGGGTGCGTCGACGAGCAGGACATCCCCGGCGAGGATGCGCGCGCTGAGCGCTTTGCGCAGGGCGAGCTTCTTGACCGACTTGGGCGTCTTCTTGGAATAGTCGCGCGGTTTGGGTCCGAAGACCACGCCGCCGCCGCGCCAGACGGGCGAGGACTTGTAGCCGGCGCGGGCGCGGCCCGTGCCTTTTTGGCGCCAGGGCTTGGCGCCGGAGAGATTGACCTCCGCTTTGGTCTTGGTGTTGGCCGAACCGGTGCGGCGGTTGGCGCGCAGGGCCGTGACCACATCGTGGACGGCCTGCGTGCCCTTGCCATTCTCGATGATGGCGATGTTGGCCTTCT
>JAFMJK010000226.1 GCA_017853515.1 Chthoniobacterales bacterium
GTCCGCTCGTCCCTACCTCAAGTAACAAAGTCTAAAATCTTTTGGGACTTGGTATCAAATGCATCAATCCGGCCCGGTGAAATATGCGGGCTAAGCTCGCGCGCTTTTCCGGTAGGCTCCGGGAGCCAGGCCGAACATGTCGCGGAACACCCGCGTGAAGTGGCTGTGGTCGTAAAAACCGCAGGATAGGGCGATGTCGCTGAGGGTCCGGTCGGTCTCGACCAGCAACTGGCCGGCCCGGGTGAGGCGGAACCTCGTGATAAATCTCGAGGGGGTCTGCCCGAAGGCTTCGCGGAAACGCCGCTCGAACTGGCTGAGCGACAAACCGGACAACCCAGCCAATTTTCCCATGGTCAGCCTCTCGTGGAAATGCGCTGCAATATGTTCGAGCACTCTGTCCAGACGCCCGTGGGGCAGCCATTTGCGCGAAGCGCCGTCGAAGTTGCGCATGACCCCGGCGATCCCCATGCATCGGCCGCTGGCATCGCGCAAAGGAAACTTGCTGGTCAAATGCCAACTCACCGTGCCGTCAGGGTTGGCCACCGGTTCGACACGGTTGCGGATCGGCACGCCGGTAGCCATCACCCTGCGGTCATCGACCAGATAAGGCCGGACCAGGCTTTCGGGGAAAAAATCGCGGTCGGTTTTTCCGATGAGATCGGCCTCCCGCCCGAGGCCCAGTTTGGAGAGTTGCATCGCGTTCCCGCCCATGAACCTCCCCTCGCGGTCCTTCATGAAAAAATACACATCATGCAGGGTGGAAAGCACACCGATCCATGCGGAGACATCGGCAACGCAGGCGAGAAAACGGCGTTGCATCCGGGACGGCGAAAGAGGTTTTTCCGCGCTCCCTGCAGAGGATCGGCGCCGCACGGTTCCGCGACGCGATGGCTGTGGACGGCGTCGGTTCATGACCATAAGTATAGCGCGGCGGGCGCGGGGAATCCACTGCGCCGCGCACCGGCCGCACGCCGAAATTCTACCCAAATTTGCCGTCTGGATGCTATCCGCGCGACGCCCCAGTGATAGGATGATACAGCCCAAACTCCGGCATCACTCCCTATGAATGAAGACATATTCGCCTCTGGCACCGTGAAACAGGACGGAATCTCACGCCGCAAATTCCTCCGCGATACCACGCTCACCGCGGGGGGGATCGTAGCCTTCGGCATCGGCGCCGGGCATGCCGAACAGACGTCGCCGGCGCCATCGGCCACACCCACGCCCAAGCCCCGGCCCAAACTCAAGGTTGCCGTGGTCGGGTGCGGCGGACGCGGCATCGGCGCGCTGGGCAACTTCCGTGCCGCCGCCAACATTCTCCAGCACGACATCGAGGTGGTCGCTTTGTGCGACGCTTTTGAAGACCGGGCCAAAAAAATGGCCGCGGAGTACAACGTCGATCCGTCCCGCTGCCATTGGGGTTTCGCTTCCTACAAAAAGGCGGCGGCATCCGACGCCCGGTTCGTCATCATGGCCACGCCGCCCAATTTCCGCCCGGTGCATTTCGACGCGATGGTCGAGGCCGGCAAGCACTGCTTCATCGAAAAACCCGTGGCGGTCGATCCCGTGGGCGTGCGCCAAGTGCTCGCCACCGCGGAGCGCGCCAAGGCCGCAAAGCTCGGCGTGGTGGCCGGCACGCAGCGCCGCTACGACGCGACTTACCTCAGAAACAAAGCCCTCATCGAGGCCGGCGCCATCGGACCCATCCTCGGCGGCGCCATCTATTTCGACGTCGGGGCACTCTGGTTCAAAGAGCGCCAACCCGGCTGGAGCGATGCCGAATATCTGGCGCGCAACTGGCTCAACTTCAGCCAGCTCTCCGGCGACCACATCGTTGAGCAGCACGTGCACAATATCGACGTCGCGAACTGGTATCTCGGGCGCGTGCCGCAGTCTTTCCTCGGCTACGGGGCACGTTTCCACCGCAAAACCGGCGACCAGTTCGACTTCTTCAGCACGCAAATCGATTACGGCGACGGCGTGCTCATCCACAGCCAATGCCGCCAAATCAACGGTTGCTACACGCGCGTCGGGGAATTTTTCCGCGGAACGGAAGGCGAGTGCCTCGGCAACGGGAAGTTGAGCGGAAAAAAGGCCATGAAAATGCCCGAGATCAAACTCGAAAGCCCCGATCCTTACACGCAGGAGCACGTGGCCCTGATCAAAGGCGCGCTCGAGGGGAACCCGCCGGCCGATGCCAAGGCCTGCGCCGAGTCGACTCTCGCCGCCATCGGGGCGCGGATTTCCGCCTACACCGGCAATATGGTGCGCTGGAGCGACATCGCGGAAAATCCCAAATCGGAATTCTACGGCCTGCAGATGCATCCCACGGCCATGGACTTTGAAACGGGCAAGGTCGTCATGCCGCCCGAGGTCGCGCCCGTTCCCGGCCTCCCGGCCGGCCAAGGGCGCAGACCCGCGCCGCCCGCTCCGGCCGCGAAAAAGGCCTGAACCTGATTCGTGAAAAAGCTAAGACTCCTCGCCTTCGTCCTTCCCCTTGCCGCGCTTGCGGCAGACGGGGAACCCGCGGCTCCTTCGCCTGCCAAGATCCTGCTTATCACGGGCGGTTGCTGTCACGACTACGCCACGCAGAAGGAATTGATCAAAGACGGCCTCGAGAAACGCCTCAATGTCGAGGTCACCCAGATGCACTCGGCCGACACCTCGGTGAAGCCTCCCTTGCCCTCCCAGGAAAATCCCGGATATGCCGAAGGCTATGACCTCGTCATCCACGACGAGTGCGCGGCGGGCATCGGCGACCCCGCCGCGATCGACCGCGTCATCACGCCGCACCGCATGGGCATTCCCGGCATCAACCTGCACTGCGCCATGCACAGCTACCGTTTTGGCGACTTCCAGAAACCCGTGGCCCCCGGATCGGAGAACGCCGCTTGGTTCGAGTATCTCGGTTTGCAAAGCTTTCGCCATGGTCCGCATGTGCCGATGTCGATCCGCTACACCGATGCCCACCACCCGGCCAACGCGGGGCTCTCGGATTGGACCACCGGCAAGGAGGAACTTTACCATGTTGTTCAGGTCATGCCCGGCGCTTCGGTTCTCGCCCGCGGCAGCCAGAGGATCAACAAGGACGGTGCCGAAACAATCGATGACCACCCGATCGTCTGGGTGCATGAATACGGCCCCGAAAAGGTTCGTGTCTGGTCGACCTCGCTCGGTCATTTCAACGAAACAGTCTCGGACGACCGCTACTTGGATCTGG
>JAFMJK010000227.1 GCA_017853515.1 Chthoniobacterales bacterium
CACCGAAGCCTCCCACTCCCGCCGCCGCGGTTCCCAAGCCGCCAATGCCCGCCGCGGCATCTGCTCCCGCCGCCGCACCGAAGCCTCCCATGCCCGCCGCCGCCGTGCCCGCTCCGGCCGCACCCAAACCTGCCACCGCGCCGCCGCCTTCCGTCTCGAAGAAAGAAACGGCCAAAGTGCAAGTCACTCCTCCGGCACGCCCCGCGCCGCAAGCCACGGTGAAAATCGGACCTGCCGCCGCGGCCGCCGCACCCGCGCCCGCGCTCAAAACCGCAGCGCCCGCCGAAGCCGCCCCGGAAGCCTCATCCGATTCGCTCACCGGAATCCTCGCCATCGCCGCCACGGTGATGGCCCTCGCCGCTTTGGGCATCCAAGTCTGGATGTTCCTCTAAAACTGCAAACCAAAACACAACCACACTGATCCCATGGCCAGCGCCAACGTTCTCCAACTCGACGACAACAACTTCGACAGCGAAATCAACAAAGGAGCCACGCCCATCCTCGTGGACTTCTGGGCTCCGTGGTGCGGACCCTGCCGCATGATCGCCCCCGTGCTCGACAAAATCGCCGATGCCATGGCCGGACAGGCCATCGTGGCCAAGGTGAACGTCGACGAAGCTCCCGGTGTGGCCAGCCGCTTCCGCGTTTCCTCGATCCCGACACTTCTCTTTTTCAAGAACGGCGAAGTGCGCGAGCAGGTCGTCGGACTGCAAAGCGAGGCCGATCTGACATCAAGGCTGAAGGCCTTGATGTAGTTGATCGTTGAGGGATGAGAGTTGAGGGAAAATCCAGCCCTCCAAGCTCCGATCTCTCAACCCTCAACTTTCAATTGCCTCCGGCCGTCTCCGCTTCGCTACGGCTCTCGACTTCCCGCGCTCTCCCCGCGGCGCTCGCCCGGGCGACCGGGCGCCTCGCGCGGGAATCAAGCCTCTACCTCGGCACGTCCTCGTGGAAATACGAGGGCTGGCTCGGGCAGATCTACGACGAGCAGCGTTACCTCACGCGCGGCAAGCTCTCGACCAAACGCTTCGAGACCGAATGCCTCGAGGAATACGCGGAAATTTTTCCGTCGGTCTGCGTCGATGCCGGCTACTACCGTTTCCCCTCGGAGAAATACCTGACCAACCTCTGCGCGCAGGTGCCGGATGGCTTCCGGCTTTGCTACAAAGTCACCGACGAGATCACGGTGAAAAAATTTCCCAAGCTCGAACGCTTCGGTGACCGCGCAGGGGCGGACAACGAGCACTTCCTCAACGCCAAGCTTTTCATCGACACCTTCCTCGGACCGCTCTCATCCCATCGCAAAAAGACCGGCGTCCTCATCTTCGAGTTTTCCGCGTTTTACCCGACACACTTCGAACGTCTGCGCGACTTTATCGCCTTGCTGGATGAGTTTCTCGGACAACTCCCGACCGACTGGCAATACGGCGTCGAAGTGCGCAACACGAAGCTGCTCCGTGCGGAATACTTCGACGTGCTCCACGCGCACAACGTGGCCCACGTCTTCAACAGCTGGACCAAGATGCCGCCGGTCGCAGAGCAAATGGCCATGCCCGGCGCCTTCACCGCCGACTTCTTTGCCGCACGTTTCCTTCTGCGCCCCGGCCGCGCCTACCAGCAGGCGGTCGACAGCTTCCAGCCCTACGCCGAAACCAAAGAAAAAAACGAAGAAGCCCGCACCGCTTTGCGTTCGCTCATCCAGCGCAGCGTAACCCATCCCACCGCCCGCCCGAGCTACGCCTTCGTCAACAACCGCCTCGAAGGCAACTCACCCAACACCATCGCCGCCGCGCTCGATCTCCCGGTCGACACCCGCAGCGAAAGCATTTTGAGGTAGGGACGAGCGGCCCGCTCGTCCGCTCCTTTACCCACGGACACGCGAGCCGCGTGTCCCTACCTGTCCAAACAAAGCCCCAAAATCCTTCGAGACTTTCTCTCGAACTGTGAATGCCAGGTGGATCGCGATGTCCCATCGCGATAATTCCAACCACACATCGCGCTCGGAGAGCGCGATCCACCTTTGTAGCGTCACCGTCCCCGGCGACGGCCGTTCCTCCCCCTCCTCGGTAGGGCCCGCTGGCCTCAGCGGGCCGCCGCCTTCTCGCCAGGCAGC
Source organism: Chthoniobacterales bacterium (assembly GCA_017853515.1). Taxonomy (GTDB): domain Bacteria; phylum Verrucomicrobiota; class Verrucomicrobiia; order Chthoniobacterales; family JACTMZ01; genus JACTMZ01. The sequence goes on from JAFMJK010000227.1 coordinate 2,114, forward strand.
AAAAACCGCAACGCCATCGGCAAACGCCTGGCCCACGCTTTCTCGTTGTGCTCGTCCCCCTCCCCCGGATTCCAAAGCAAATCCTCCCCCTCCACATAACCCTGTTCCAGCAAAGCCGCCCGCACCGCCAAGGCATCCGCCCAATAATCCCCCGTAAGATTTCCTTTCTCGTTCGTCCCCATGTCCATGTAGATGCGCAGTCCGTCCTTCTTCGTTCCCTCCATCACCGATTTTGTAAAATTCGAACTCGTCCAAAAGGCCGGCGAAAACACGCCGACCGCTCCGAACACATCGGTGTTCAATCCGAGCCAGAGCGAAACCAATCCGCCCATCGACGATCCCGCCACAGCAGTATGCTCTTTCTCCGGCAACGTCCGGTATTTCGCATCGATCGCCGTCTTCACCTTCCCGACCAAAAACTGCGCATAACGATGACAAATACCGTTCCCCCGGGACGGATCGCGCGGATTGATGTCCGTCGGCGGTTGGTATTCGGTGATCCGTGCCTTGCCCATGTCCGCCTCGTTGTTCGGGATGGCCACCATGATCGCTTCGTGCATCCGCCCCGCCGCGATCTCCGCCGCCGCCGCATCCTCCGCGAACCAGCAACCGAACGTCCCGCCCGGACGAAAGACATTCTGCCCGTCGTGAAGATAAACCACCGGATACCGCCCGTCCCCCGTGTCATAATCCTGAGGCAACCACACCCGCACCTCCCGCGAAGGAATCATGGCATCGTCCGACTCGACAAACACCGTCTCCATCCGCTGGTCGGCAAAGGCACTCACCACAAGCAACAGCATCACCAGCAGCGTCAAGAGCCTGTCCGCCCGCGTGCGGATTCCTCGCCACGTCACTGATCTCGCGCCGATTCCCAAAAGCATCCGGGCCATGCTTCCCAAGGTAGGGACGAGCGGCCCGCGCGTCCGCATTTTTCCCAACGGACACGCGGGCTCTACGAGCCGGAGGTCCGCGTGTCCCTACCCTCGGAATCTTCTTCGCCGGTTCATCTCCCTTTCAGGGATTGGCATCATTTCCAGCACTATTCCCCTCTGTGCCCTCCGCGTCTTCCGCGGTCAATCCCCCGACAACAAAACACCC
>JAFMJK010000228.1 GCA_017853515.1 Chthoniobacterales bacterium
GCCGGCGGCCGCCGATGAGTTGCTTGCCATGACCGAGGGGCTGTTTGTCTTTTTGCTCCCGCAAGATGGTCACAAGCCGCTGGTGGGCAATGGAGCAGATCCCTTCGTCCACAAGGTGATCGCCAAGATCCATCGTTCTTTGTTGGTAATTTGACGGTCGGACAACCATTCGACCTTTTGCCAAAAGTAATTGTGTCAGGCTTGGGTCGTGGGAGTCGTGTGGTTTGAAAAATGATGGCGAAGGTTGCGCTCGCGGTCCCGTGTTTCAATGAGCGCGGGCGTTTGGATGTCGCGCGGTTTGCCCAAGGGGCGGAGCAGAGTGATCTGCAAATTCTTTTTGTCGATGACGGTTCAACCGATGGCACTGCGGACTTCATTGCCGAAAAGATCAAAGACCATCCGCGGCTCGATTTGTTGCGGTGCGAGCAAAACCGCGGCAAAAGCGCTGCGGTGCGCGAAGGTGTTTTGCACCTCGCAAAAGAGCGTCCCGAAGCAGAATGGATCGGCTTCTGGGATGCGGATCTTTCCACGCCGATCGACGAAGTGCGGCACATGCTCGAGTTCCATGATTTGGAAGGCGGCAGAGCTGATGCGATCTGGGCGAGCAGGGTCATGCGCGCGGGCAGTCATATCGAACGCCGCTTCAAACGCCATCTCTTCGGACGTCTCTTTGCCACCGCGGCAGGTGAGTTGCTCGGGGTTCGGGCTTACGACACTCAATGCGGGGCGAAACTCTTCCGTCGCGAGATTGTGCCCGCCGTCTTTGGGGAAGAATTTGTCAGCCGGTGGATTTTTGACGTCGAGCTTTACCAGCGGCTCGGGCATGACCGCATCCTCGAATGCCCGGTGTTGTCTTGGACCGACCAACCCGGTTCGAAAATCAGCGTCTTCCGGGAATTCCCACAGGTCTTTCGTGACCTTTTCCGCATCCGCGCCCGGCGTCTGAAACGCTGAGCCTGCCAGTCGTATGAGCCAAACCATCGAAACTCGTCCCGGTGCAGTTGACCCGGCCGGTGTCTCCGCCCTGGTCTTCTTTGTGGCGTTGGCCGCGGTGTGGGGCTGGTTGTTCTTTATCCTCACGGGCGAATGGGAGGCCAATGAGCAGTATTCGCACGGATGGTTTATCCCGTTCCTCGCGGGTTGGATCTTTTGGCAGCGGTGGACGACGCGTCCGGCCGCTGAACCGGCGCGCGGACTTTTGCTCGGTGCGAGTTGGCTGGTCTTGCTCGCGCTCGTCGCGCCTGCGGCACTGGGCATTCTCATCGCTGGTGCTTATCCCGACTGGCGCGTGGTTTTGTGGGGTTTGGGTATCGCTGCCTTCGTGGCCAGTGTTGCACTTACTGCGATCGCCGGAGGGTTGCCGTGGGTGAGGTATCTGACCTTCGCCTATTTCTTCGCTTTGGTGGCAATCCCTTGGCCGAGTCAGCCGGAACGTTGGCTGACCCAGGAGCTCAGTCTGCTCGCTGCGCAGATTGCCGCCTGGGTGTTGCCTCTTCTCGGAATTGCCGCGATGTGTCATGGCACGACGATTGATGTCGGCAGCGATGTGCTCGGAGTCGACGACGCCTGCAGCGGGATCCGCTCGTTCCAATCGAGCATCATGGCTGCGCTGTTCCTCGGCGAACTCTACGCATTGCGTTGGGGATATCGCATCGCGCTGGTTGTGATCGGGCTTTTTGCTGCGTATGCCTTCAACGTCATCCGGATGCTGATTTTGTCCATCGCGGTAGCCAACGGCGGTGTGGACGCGCTGGACAAACTCCATGATCCGGCCGGTTTCGCCATCCTCATCGCCACGATGGGGGTGCTTTGGCTCCTTTGTTGGGGCTTCCAGAAAATCCCCGGATCGCAGCAAGCGCTAGCCAAGGCGAAAATTCAGTCTGGCATCGGTCAGATCGCTAAATCACCCGTCTTCGCCTGCGTCGCTGCAATAGTTGCCATGGCCCTCATGGTCGGGGGCTCGGAGGGCTGGTATTGGTGGAAAAACAAAAACGCGGAGCGCGCACCGGCTTGGACCATCGCCGCCGCGGATCCGCAGAGTGGTCTGGCCGACGAGGAACTCGGTGAGAAAGTCTACGAAATGCTGCGGTATGACCGCGGTTTCCAGCGCAGCTGGCGCGACGAGGGAGGTCGTCAGTGGCACATGATCTTCACCGAATGGGAGCCGAAGCGCATGAGCTTGCATTACGCGCAGCCGCACTTGCCCGAGCAGTGCCAGCGCATGATCGGGCGCGAGATTGTCTCGAAGTCCGAACTCCGCAAAGCGGAGGCCAATGACGTCACCATCGCCTACAACCTCTATAAAATCCGTGCCGGCGCCGATGAGTTCTATCTCATGTATGTGATCAACGATGACCGGATCAGCGGCCAGGAAGTGACCGTGGAGCGCGCAACTCCTGCCAACCGCATGAAAGCGGTCATGGCCGGCCGCCGCAACATGGGCCAGCGTTCCATGCAACTCGCCTTGGTCGGCGAACCCGACGCCGAGGTCGCCGAACAAGCCATGCTTCAGCTGCTCCCGCAACTCGTTGTGCCGGCGAGCGAGGCAAGCGGCGGAGAGGGTAAAAAGTAGCTGCGCTAAGGTGCGAAAGTGGCGCAAAACGCGAAAGTTGCGGTTAAACTCCGCGAAACAAAATTGAGTCCGGTGAAAAAGAAAGTCAGCCCCACGCTCGCCGCGTGGTTCTCTCGGCGCATTCTTGGCCTTTGTGGAGCGGCGGGCCACGGCGACCAAGCCGGGCAATGAAGTCATGGAAGCCGCTGCGGAGTCCGGCTGGATGCTTCGTATCGACAGTGAAACGAAACTTAAGAAAAACACATCTGTTGAAAAATAAGCCCCAGCAAGATCCTGACATGTTGCCGGAGTATGACTTCAGCGGTGGTGTCCGCGGTAAATATGCCGCATCTGCTGATGCCTCGCCGGTCCGCCGCGCTGCACCGCCTGTGGCCATTCGCCAAATTCCCGGTCAGCGTCCGTTGCCTGCCGTGACCAAGGCGGAAAGTCAGACTTTCTTGGAGGATGAGGAGGTGCAGTCCGCGCACAAAGCTGGCGCCCCGGGGCGCGGCGACAGGTCCTGACGGATCCCGTCGTCAACCGGCTCCCATCTCTGACTCAGAGCTCCCGGCGCCGTTACCGGCCACCTTTTACTTTTCACCCGTTACCCCGGCCGCAGGCCACCCCCA
>JAFMJK010000275.1 GCA_017853515.1 Chthoniobacterales bacterium
AAGTATGCGCAGATGCGCAAGGATCGTATGAAGGAGCAGAAGATTGAGATGATGAGTGAGGCTTACAAGAGAGCCGAGCGCAGTGAGGATGAGAATGAGATGGGTATCATTATGCCAATCATCAAGCGCGGTTAAACGCCATCAACCAACACATTATGAAGGGGGCTATATGCCCCTTTCGTTGTTTATATACTTCCCCAAATTCGTTGTTTTGGTCTCATTTGCCACCGATATTTTCAACATATATGAGGCCAAAGTCAACATAAAGGTGTCATTTTTCGACATAAGTGCCACGATTTTCAACATAATTTACCTCAAAATCAACATGTTTTTGACATGGATTGGAATTTTCAACATGCCTTATTACTACATAATTACTACAATTGTACAAAACTATGACAATTGCATGTTAAGTTTAACATAGTTTATGTTAAAAATATGTTGAAATTGAAATTTATAAATCATTGAAAATAAAGGAGTTAAGAAGAAATATGTTGAAAATGTTGAAAATGAAACCGAAATGAAATTAAAAAAAAAAGTTGCGCATTAAGAAAAGAGAGAGAGAGATAAGGAAAAATCAACATCAACATTGACATAACCAACATGAGCAACCCCAACCCAAATTTATTTAGGGTTGGTGAGGATCAGATTGCCCATCACAATCCAACCATGTTGCACATACGATGTGAAGATGTATATTTGTGGTATCAAATCAAATCGAATTATATGAATTTAGGTTATTCTCCGAAGGACTTGGCTTTTGACGAAGAGGCACAAGGCAAATTGGTTAGTGGTATCAAGAAACTTTCCAAGGCAGTTAAGAGTACATTGGGGCCTAGTGGCAACACGGTACTGATTGAGTCACCGCATCACACGCATGGCCTTACGGTCACCAAGGATGGTGTAACTGTGGCCAAGTCGATAGACTTGATTGACCCGATTGAGAACTTGGCTGTGAAGATTGTGAAGCAGGCTGCTGACCGCACTGCGACGGAGGCGGGTGATGGTACGACCACGAGTATTGTATTGACGGAGGCTTTGATCCTTAATGGCTTGGACCATTTGAATGCGAACCCCGCTCTCAATCGTACTGAACTGCTGCGCAGTTTGGTGGAGGTGAGTGATTTGGTGGTGGACAAACTCAAAAAGAGTGGGAAGAAGTTGACGAACTCGATGCTTACGGACGTGGCTACGATTTCTGCCAACAATGACAAGAACATTGGTGGGATCATTGCTAGTGTTTACAAGGAGGTTGGTAAGACTGGTATTGTGACGGTGGAGCGAAGCCAAAGCACGGAGACGTATGCGGAGACTACGCTGGGGTTGAAGATTGACAGAGGGTATTTGAGTCCGTTGTTCATCAATGATCAGAAGAAGGACGAGTGCGTGTACGAGGATGTAATGGTATTGGTGGCTGACATGGAGATCAGCAACATTTTGCAATTGGAGTTGGTATTGAAACCAATCATTCAAGAGAACAAGAAGATTTTATTGATTGCACCATGCAATGTGAACGTGGTGAATACGCTGGCTGCGAACGTGATGAAGAACAATCTGAAGATTGTGGCTATTCAGCCGCCAAGTTTTGGGTATAAGCAGCACGAGTTGATGCAGGACATCGCTGTGAGTGTGGGTGCAACCTACTACAGCGAGAAGACCGGCGATGATTTGAGCCTGATCAACTACTCTGACCTAGGCCACGCCGCCAAGGTGATCGTCTCCTCGGATAAAACCATATTGATCAAATCCACCGCGCGCTCTAATCAGGCAGCAATCGACGAAAGAGTGGCACAATTGTGGGACGCACACGCCCAAGCGGCGAAGAAGGCTGACAAGGACTTCCTGCTAGAACGCATAGCCAGCCTAACTGGTGGTATTGGTGTGATATATGTGGGTGGAAACACCGACTTGGAGCAGAAAGAGTTGTACGACCGTGTCGATGACGCAGTATGTGCGGTACGTTCTGCCCTCGAGGAAGGCATTTTGCCGGGTTCTGGGCGCGCTTTGCACCACATTGCTACCCAAGATACCATCTTCGACGCGATCGTGCCTCAAAACGCAGAGAAATTAGCCGCCATTTCCATCATCAAACAATCTCTACAGGCTCCCCTCAACCAAATCCTGACCAACGCTGGCCTTGAGGTCAGCGATGTGTATGTGGATGATTCAGATATTGGCTTCGGCTACAACTTAAAGACGGGTTCACACGGTGATTTGATCAAGATGGGTGTGGTTGACCCGCTGAAGGTGACAAGATGTGCCTTACAGAACGCCATTAGCGTGGCTGTGACGATTCTTTCTACCAATGCAATCGTGACAATGGCACGAGTATACGAACCACAACCATGAAACCCATAGGAAAGTACATAGTCATCTCCAACATTGAGGAGGAGGTAAAGACGGACACGGGTCTGTTGTTGTCGGCAAGGGACGCTGACGAGTTTAGGTACAAGAAAGCCAAGGTAGTGGCTTCAGGGACGGACGTAATACACATCCATCCCGGTGATGTCATTCATTATGACAAGGGTCATTCGTTCACAATGGTGATCAGTGGCCACCACTACACGATCATACAGGAGCGGGACGTGGTTATTGTCCTCTAGATTGGCGTATGCGCTCATTGCGCAGGCGTTCGGCTTCTTGGGCTGCGGCAAACTCAGCCTGTTTCTTTTTGTTTTCTCTGATTTCCTCGACCATGGTGGCCATGAAGTTCTTGTAGCGAGTCTCGAGGTAGCGCTTACGGCGTTTCTCCATGCGTTGGGTGATGGTTGGGAAGCCATCGCCATTGAGGATGGCGTAGACTTTATTGATTACGCGCTGTGTTTTGGTGGTCACTTCGTAAACATCTCGCTTGGCGTACTTATTCCCGTTGGGGAGTTTGTTAATCCAGCCTCGCTCGCACAGACTTTGCAGGCGTCTGAAGTTCCAAGGCATGGTCTTCTCGTATTTCTCAAACTGGTAGTTACTGAAGTACCCTTCATCGTGGATGTAGAACAAAACATCAAGATCATCTTGGTTTAGATTGTACTTCATCATGGTGTACTTACGTACGATCCTCCAGTACTTCATGTAGGAATAGTGTGGGGCTTTCATTTAATTAAATTTGATTACATTTGTGATGCAAAAATAACACAATCATGAAAGCAAAAAA
>JAFMJK010000229.1 GCA_017853515.1 Chthoniobacterales bacterium
TGCTCGGGCAGGCCATCCGCTACGTCAACGGACTGATTGCCAAGCCGGAATAGAGCCACGCGAGCGACTTAATGTCCGAGGAGAGGGGCCGTGGAGATAGCGCAAAAAAGCTTGATGCCCATCTGTAATGACATATGCTGAAACATATGAAAGCTGTCACCGTCCACCTCGACGAAAAAATCTACCGCGATTTCCAGCAGCAGGCCCGCCAGCAGCGGCGCACGGCCTCGGAACTTATCCGTGAGGCGATGGAGAGCTACCGTCAGCGCCTCAAGCCGGCACGCGTGCCTTTGAGCGAATCGCCGGCGCCCGCCTCAGTCGGTTCGGTGCGGCAACCGTGGTCTTCGCGTTCTGACCTGCTCGACGATTTTCTCTCGTGATCGGTTTGGACACCACAGTGCTCGTGGCCTACGAGTTGCGCGAGGTGGCCGGGCATGAGGGCATACGCGCGACCGTCCAAAGCCTCAGCCGCGCGGGCGAAGCCCCGTTCGTGCTTGCTCCGCAGGTCATCCATGAATTTCTCCACGTGACCACCGACGCGCGCCGCTTCGAAAAGCCGCTTTCGTTCCCCGAGGCATTGTCGCGGGCAAAGTTTTGGTGGAGCAGCTCGGATGTGACCAACTGCTACCCGGATGCGCGCTCCGAGTCGCTTGCCTTGCAATGGATGGAGGATTTCAAACTCGGTCGGAAGCGCATCTTGGATACCGCGCTGGCAGCCGCTTACCACGGCTTCGGAGTGCGTCGTTTGGCCACGGCCAATCCGGCGGACTTTGCCGTCTTCGAAGTGTTTGCTTTCGAAGACTGGGCGGTGGTTGCCGCGTGACGTTTTATCCGCCGGCCGGCTTTTCGTGATGGCCGCCGAACTGGTAGCGCATGGCGGAACAAACCTTGTCGGAGAATGCGGGTTCCTGGGAGCGGAAGCGCGCGTAAAGCGCGGCGCTGAGCACGTCGGCAGGGACGCCCTCTTCGATCGCGGCCATGATCGTCCAGCGGCCTTCGCCCGAATCGGAGACGCGGCCGGAAAACTTCTTCAAGTCGGGATCCTCGGCCATGGAAATGGCGATGAGGTCCAGGAGCCAGCTTTGGACGACACTGCCGCGGCGCCAAAGTTCGGCGATTTCGCCGATGGGAAGTTTGTAGTCGAGGTCGCTGCCCATGCGCGGTGCCGTCTCGGCATCATGTGAAATCGGCTGAATGTCGGCATCGGCGTTTTTCAGGATGTCGAACCCCTCGGCCAGCGCGGCCATCATGCCGTATTCCACGCCATTGTGGACCATCTTGACGAAGTGGCCCGCGCCGGCCGGTCCGCAATGCAGATAGCCGTCCTCTGCCGTGCCGCCGAGCTTCTCGCGTCCGGGCGTGCGGAGCAGGTCGCCCCGACCGGGAGCAATGGTTTTGAAAATCGGATCGAGGTGCTGCACCGGTTCCTTTTCGCCCCCGATCATCAGACAGTAGCCGCGCTCCAGCCCCCACACACCGCCGCTCGTGCCGCAGTCGATATAGTGGATGCCCTTGGGTCCGAGTTCGCGCGCTCGTCGGCGGTCGTCGCGGAAGTAAGAATTGCCGCCGTCGATGATGATGTCGTCTTTTTCGAAGTGAGGGACGAGCGACTGGATGACTTTGTCGGTTACCCCCGCGGGAACCATGATCCAAGCAGCGCGGGGCTTTTCGAGTTTTGCCGCGAATTCTTCGAGCGAAGATGCGCCGACCGCGCCTTCTTCGACCAATGCGGCGACCGCATCGGGATGCGTATCGTAAACGACGCAGGTGTGTCCGTTGCGCATGAGGCGGCGCACGATGTTCGCGCCCATGCGGCCGAGTCCGATCATTCCGAGTTGCATGATTTAGTCCTCTGTTGATTCCAAACGTGCCTCGTCGAGCGAGGCGGCTGCATTGTCTATTTCGCGGTGGGCGTTGTCTATCGATTCCAGTGCGGCGGAAAGCGCCGAGATGCTGCTGTGCGGCAGGTCGGCGAGGGCGATCCGGGCGCCCTGCAAGGCAAGACGGGCCTGCTGCAGGGATTTGTCGGCGCCGCGCAAGCGCTTTGCTCTCGGGTCGAGGGAGTTCATCGGGAGGTGTATCTGCCAGCTCCCGGCTGAATCTTCAATGACTGGCCCGATGTTCCGCGCAGGACCATGAGCATTTCCGCGACCACACTGACGGCGATTTCGGCGGGCGAGTCGGAGCCGATGTCGAGGCCGATGGGGGCATAGACATTGGCGAGTTGGTCGGCTCTGTATCCGTCGGCTTTGAGTCGGTCGAAGACTTGGAGAACTTTGCGGCGGCTTCCGATCATTCCAAGGTAACCCATGCCGCCCTTCTTCAGTGCGGCGGCCAGGGCCTCGCGGTCGATGTCGTAGTGGCGGCTGACGATGACCATGGCGTCATTTTTGTCCCACTGCCGCGATGCGATGTGGCCGGGCGCCGGATCGGTGAGCCGCTGGTGAGCGGTCTCGCACCGGGCCAAGATGTCCTCGCGGTCCTCGAGCGCCGTGACGAAGAATCCGCATTCTGCGGCGAGCTTGGCGATGGATTGCGCGCAATGTCCGCCGCCGACGATGAGCAGTCGGTGGGCCGGCACTTGCGGTTCGATCAGGACGGTGACCTCGCCGCCGCAAATCGCGCCGAAGCTCTCCGGCTGATCTTCACGCAGCGGCCAGGTTTTCAAGAGCGGTTGCTTTCCCTCGATGGAGTCCAGCGCCTCGGCAATGACCAGCGCTTCGAATTTTCCGCCGCCGACGGTGCCGGAGATCGATCCGTCTTCGTAGACGATCATTTTCGCCCCCGGATGGCGGGGAACAGAACCCGTGGTTGCCGCCACCGTGGCGAGAGCGCAGGGGCGGCCGGCTCGGCGCGCTTCGAGGAGTTGCTCGAGTATTTCGCTCATCGCAAGCGGACGAGCCAGCGGCTCGTCCCTACCCGGGTAGGGACACGCGGCTCGCGTGTCCGTGTCTGGCTCACAAGCGGCTGAAGCTTTCGTCGAGGACCTCGAGCAGGAAATCGGCGTCGGCCTGCGTGATGCACATCGGCGGGGCGAAACGGATGACTTGTCCGCGCAGGCCGCCTTTGCCCAGCAGGAGTCCGAGATCGCGCGCCGTTTCCAGCACCTGCGCGCACTCGGCGGTGGCG
>JAFMJK010000036.1 GCA_017853515.1 Chthoniobacterales bacterium
GGAAAGCGCGTCCTGTGATTGTTGGAACGCGGCCATGGCTTGCGGGCTGTCCGGCGGCGAACTCGGATCCACCTTCACATTGGTCACCTGCTGGCGCGCTTCGATCACATCCTTGAGCGTCGACTTCTCGAAGTCCGCCGCCCCCTCGACCGTTTTCACCAGATTGGGGATCAAATCGGCGCGGCGCTGGTAGGCGTTCTCGACATTGGCCCAAGAGCTGTCGGTTTGCTGTTTGAGGCCGACGAGCCGGTTGTATCCGCAGCCCGTCAGCATCGACGCGGCCACGGCCAAAAGGAGGAGACGGGGAATTTTCATAGCGCTGTGCTATATGGCGAAATCCCCAATTTCTGGCGAGGGAAATATCCCGATGCAATTCGTCTATACTCCCGCCAGTTTGCGCGCCGACTGCAAGGTATCGATCTCGCCGACGGTCTTGTCGCGGCGCAGCGTTTTGATCCGGGGAAAGCGCAGAGCGAGTCCGCTTGGATGGCGCGCGCTCGGTTGGATGGAATCGAAAGCCACCTCGATGACAAGCTCCGGTTCGACCTCATGCAGGCGTCGTTCGACACGGCGCACACGCCCGAGAAACCATGGCGTCAGCTCGGCGATCTCTTTGTCGGTCAGGCCCGAATAAGCCTTGCCGATCGTGAGCAGTGCGCCGGTTGTCTCATCGCGCACGGCGAAGGTGTAGTCGCTCAACACTTCGCGGCGTTTGCCGTGCCCGTATTCAACGCCGGTAACCACCACATCCAATGTGGAAAATTCCTTTTTCAGTTTGATCCAGAACAACCCGCGCCGGCCGGGGTTGTAGCGGCTGTGCGGGTCTTTGCAAACCAGGCCCTCGTTGCCGCGCTCCCTCGCTGCGCGGAACTCCTCCTCGATCGCCGCCGCACTCTCCAAGCGTGTGACGCGGGCAAGACAGAGCGGATGCGCCAGAGGAAGTTTTTCAAGCACCGCGCGCCGTTCACTCCAAGGATGGCGCACGAGCGTCCTTCCCTCCGACATCAAAACGTCGAAAGCCACGAATTCGACAGGAATATCCTCGGTGAGGAACAGATCGGCCTCGATGCGGTTGAGGCGTTTTTGCAAATCGAAGAAGGAAAGACGCCGCCCGGCCATCGTAGCGAGAATCTCGCCGTCCAACACGGTGCCGGAGGGAAGCTTCCCCGCCGCCAAAGCGATTTCGGGAAACTGCGCGGTGATGCGTCTCAGGTCGCGTGAGAAGATTTCGCATTTTCCTTCGGCGACGTGCACCTGCGCGCGGATACCGTCGAACTTGTCCTCCGCCCAGACAACGCCCTCGTCCCCGGCCAATCTCTCCCATACCGCGGCACCGTCCGGTTCGGATCCGGCCAGCATGCATTTCACGGGATGCATCACCCGCATGCGTGCCTCACCCAATTCTTTGTGCTTCGCCGCCACGGCCAGAGCGCCCGCATCGCCGAGCAACATGGAGGCCTCGCGTGCCGCTTCCGCATCGGCCTCGAAAGCCTGCGCGATGGCTTCCTCGAGCAGACCTTCTTTCAACCCGATGCGCAGATCGCCGGTGAGAATGCGGGTGAGGTAAGAGGCTTCGAGCGCGCTGCAGCGGCGGAACAAATCCTCGAGCAGGGCCTGCCGCTTCAGTGGTCCGCGCGCCTCGCTCAATTCGAGAAAGACATTTTCCACTGCGGCAAAATCAAGGGATCCATCGCCGGTCCGGCCTGACATGATTTCCCGCGCAGCCAGACCGGCATCATTGCAGCGACGGGAGATGGCGCGGACTTCCGCTTCGCCTACTCCGGCCGCCGCCCCCAGCGCGCGCCGCAGCACCGCCCAACCGGTCTGCGCCGAGCGCCCTTCGGTGGAGGCAAAAGCATTTCCGGTGAACCAAAGCGCGGCGAGGCGCAAATCGACGTCGTCCAAAGATCGCAGGTAATCCGCGAGCAAGCCGATCTTGGCCAAGCGGCCCGGCGAGGCCGCGATTTTTTCCCCGACAACACAGAAACGCCCGAAGGGTGATTCGGAAATTTGATCTTCCGTCTTTTCCTCGCGGACACGAGGAATCGGACGGGAAGCGAATCCGCCGAATTCCAGTTGGTCCGGACTGACCAGCGACCATGCCTCGATGCCGCTTTCGCGCAGATCGCGGGCGAACTCGGATGCGTATCCATGCAGGGTGAGCACGCGCTTCGGCTTGACCGACTCCACGTATTTGCGCAGGTCGTCGTAGCCGGCGTGATCGCTGAGCGGAAAGGCGGCATCGACTTGATACCGGTGCACCGCCCCCGGCGTCATGGCCCATCCGGTCAGCATGGCCACGCGTCGTTTTTTGATCCTCTGGATCATTCGCGATCCGCGCACGCTGGGCGGACAAATGAGCACATGACCCGCGACCTCGGAGGCCTTGTATTCGGCGAACTCCGGGATGCCCGGCACCAGATCGCGGTAAATGCGCGTCATCTTGGCCACCGCGCCATGCAGCATCGGCTTCAATCCGGCGGCGGCCACGGCACAAAGAATTTCCTGCGCTTTGCCCAGCGAATATCCGAGCAGCACCGGCACTTCGTCGTCCTCGAGTGCCTCGCGGCAGAAGTTGACCACCCGCTCCAAGACTTGCTCCGTGGGCGGGAAAACGAACTCCGGTTTGCCGAAGGTCGTTTCCATGATGAGCGTGTCCGCGCTGCGCCAGGCGATGCGCTCGCTCGAGAGGCCCGCGCGCAGTTTGAAATCGCCGGTGTAGAGCAGCGATCCGTCGGCGGTCTCGAGATGAAGTTGCGACGAACCGTGGACGTGTCCGGCCGGGAGCAGCGTGAAGCGCGCTCCGCGCAACTCGCGCGTCTCGCCGAACTCCAGAAGATGTTCGTGCCCGCCGGAACCGATGCGCGCGCGCATCAGCCGCGACGTGCCCGGGGACAGAACCGTTTCGCGATGCTTGCCAGTGTGGTCGCTGTGCGCGTGCGAAACAAACGCGAACCCGCGCGGCACGGACGGATCCATCCACAGGTCGATCGACGGCACATGGACGCCCCCGGCATAAGTGACGGGAATCATGCCCCCATCCTCCCGCAAACCTGCTCGCTTCCCCTTTGCATGACGCTATTATGACCGAAAAGCATCCGTCGTCCCATGTCCGTCCCGCAAAATACCATCGCGATCATTTACGATTACGACCAGACCCTCAGTCCCAATTACATGCAGGAGGAGGTTATCTTCCCGCACTTCGGGATCGACGGGAAGCAGTTCTGGAAGCGCTGCGGCGAGCTGGTGCAAAAGCACGGTTACGAGCACGAATTGGCCTACATGAAGGCGCTGCTCGACTACCTCGAGATGGACCGCCCGACAAACGCCAAGCTGCGGCAGCTCGGGGCCAAGCTGAGCTTTTTCCCCGGGATCCCGGAGATGTTCACCGAATTCGAGGGAAAGCTGAACGACGTCGCCGACACCATGGGTTGGAGCGCGGCGCACGGAATCAAGCTCGAGCATTACATCGTCAGCTCCGGCCTCAAGGAACTCATCAGCGGCAGCCGCATCGCCCCGCACGTCCGGAAAATTTTCGGCTGCGAATATGCCGAGGATGACGAAGGTCGCATCACCTTTCCGAAACGCGTCATCAGTCACACGCAGAAGACGCAGTTCCTCTTCCGCATCAACAAGGGGATGCTCGACCTCTCGCAGGACGTCAACGACCACGTGCCGCCCGAGATGCGTCCGATCCCTTTCCAGAACATGATTTATGTCGGCGACGGGCCGACCGACGTGCCCTGCTTCACCGTGATGAAGCAAACCGGCGGACGCGCCATCGCGGTCTACAACCCGGCGGACGAAACCCGCGTCAGTTTCCAGAAGTGCTACCAGCTCACGGCCCACGCCGACCGTGTGCGCCACATCGCGCCGGCCGATTACCGCCCCGGCAGCCACTTGCGTCTCCTCCTCGAGGAAATGGTGACCGAAATCGCAGACAACATCATCGAGCGCCGCCGCAACGATCTCGAAGCGGCCACCGTGCGCGCTCCGAAACACTGATTGTAGCGGCGGTCTATGACCGCCGGACGCATCCAATCGGCCGATGCCGTCCCTCCAGCGCAACCTCCCCCTCTTCATCGCCTTCCGCGTGCTCTTCCACGCGCGGTTTTATTACCCCGTCATCGGCGTTCTCTTCCTCGATCTCGGACTCACCCTCGAGCAATACGCACTGCTCAATGTCATCTGGGCCGTGGTCATCATCGTGCTGGAAATTCCCTCCGGCGCCCTCGCCGACGTGATCGGACGCAAACGGGTCGTGGTCCTCGCCGCGGCGCTCATGGTCGCGGAAATGGCCGTCTTCGCCTTCGCCCCGCGGGGCGCGTGGATGTTCTGGCTTCTCGTCCTCAACCGCGTCCTCAGCGGCGCGGCCGAAGCCTGCGCCAGCGGGGCCGACGAAGCGCTTGCCTACGACTCGCTGCCGGAGGCCGACCGCAAGACAACGTGGCCACGCGTGCTCGAATCGCTCATGCGCTGGAAATCCGGCGGATTCTTCATCGCCATGGTCAGCGGCGCCGTGCTTTTCGATCAGCATCTCATGTCGTCGCTTCTCGGCTGGACCGGATGGACCCCCGCGCCCGGCGCCACCGTGCGCTGGCCGGTCTATGCGACTCTGGCCACTTCGTTTCTCTGCCTGATCGTTGCCCTGAATTTCCGCGAACCGTCCACGCACGCACATGGGTCGCGCCACGCCGCCGGCCGCGCATGGCAAAACGTCATCGAAGGGGCCGTCCATGTCTTCACCTCGCGCCGCATTCTCTTCCTCATGGTCGCCGCGCTGATTATCGACAGTTTCGTGCGCATCTTCCTCACTTTCGCCAGCAACTACTACCGGCTCATCGAACTGCCGGCCTTCGTCAACGGCGTGCTCGGCTCCGGCCTCGCTTTGCTCGGCTTCGCTGTTGCTCCGCTGGCCAAACGTCTGGTCGCACGCCGCGGTGTCATCACCAATTACACCATCGTTGCCACCCTCGTCTTCGTCGGCCTCGCCGGCACGGCCATGGCTTGGCCTTACTGGGGTGCGTGGGTCGTTGTTCCGCTCGGCATCTCGATGTCCATGCTGCAGTTTTTCACCTCGAGTTATCTCAACCAATGGACCGAATCCCACGTCCGCGCGACAGTGCTCAGTTTCCGCGGCGTGGCTTTCAATCTTGGCTACGCCATAGCAGGCATCCTGTTCGCCCAACTGACCGCCCGTCTCAGAATCGCCCATCCCGACGCGGGCGAAAATTCCATCTTCGCCATGTCCCTTCCATGGCTGCCCACTGTGTTTCTCGCCTGCGGCATCATGCTGTGGTTGGCCCTTCGTCTGACGGGGAAGAAGCCGCGTGACTGAAACCCCCGCGTGTAATTCCGTAAAACGGGCCGTATCTCGTCCCGCCCGCCAGCCTTCGTCCTTATGGAGTATCGCGCACCAGGGACTGACGCACCGCGCGACAAGCCTCGCTCTGCAGGAAAGCACGGTCCGGATCGGACAAAGCTTCCTCGCCTGAACGGTCGGCTTCCTCGATCACTTCACGCGGGAAAAATTTCCGCCGCCACCACAGCGCGACGTGGACCAGACCGATCAGCACCGGGACTTCGATGAGCGGGCCGACCACCGTGGCGAAAGCCACCCCGGACGCGATTCCGAACACGGCGATGGCCACCGCGATGGCCAATTCGAAATTGTTGCCCGCCGCGGTGAAGGCAAGCGTCGCGCTGCGCGAGTAATCCGCCCCGGCCCGCCGCCCGAGAAAAAAGCTGAGCCCGAACATCAGGATGAAGTAAATGGTCAGCGGCACCGCGATGCGCAGCACATCGAGAGGCAGCCTCACGATGGCGTCGCCCTTGAAGGTGAACATGACGACAATGGTGAACAGCAGCGCGACCAGAGTGATCGGCGAAATCACCGCCACGAATCTCCGGTCATACCACTCGCGGCCCTTGAGCGGGATGAGGATGACCCGGCTCAGCACACCCGCCGCAAAAGGAATACCGAGGTAGATCATCACACTGGCGAAGATTTGCCCGATGGTCACGTCGGCCAGCGATTTGCCGCCGAGACCCTGCACGCCGGACAAATCGATACCCAACAAGCCCGGCAGCCACGTGATGAAAATCCACGCGTAAAGACCGAACGTGAGGATCTGGAAAACGCTGTTGAGGGCCACGAGTCCGGCGCAGTATTCGCTGTTCCCCTTGGCCAGTTGGTTCCAGACCAGCACCATGGCGATGCAGCGGGCGATACCCACCAAGATCAGACCGACCATGTATTCCGGTTGGTCCCGGAGAAAGAGCACGGCGAGCACGAACATCAAGACGGGTCCGATGACCCAGTTTTGCAGCAGCGAAAGCCCGATGATTTTCGGGTTGGCGAAAACCTTCGGCATCTCCTCGTAGCGCACCTTGGCCAGCGGCGGATACATCATGAGGATGAGCCCCGCGGCGATAAGGAGGTTGGTCGTGCCGACCGTGACCGGCGCGAAAAAAGCCTCCGGATCCGCGATCAGGAAATTTCCCGCCAACACCCCCGCCGCCATCGCCGCGAAAATCCACAGCGTGAGGTAACGGTCCAGAAACGACATCTTGCGCGCGATAGTCTCGGACACAGCCGACATTATCCGCATCCGGCCGGGGATTTGAAAAGTAGAAGCGGCAGCCGCTTAAGTTTTTTCCACCCAACTACACCTTGGCACCCTTCACTCCCCAACCTACGATCGATTGCATCTTGGGCCAGGCAGCCAACATCTTCCTCGTTGGTCTCGGCGGATTCGCCGGCGCGGCCGTCCGTTATCTCCTGGGCGGATGGATCCTCCATCACACGGTGGCGGCCAAATTCCCCTGGAGCACCTTCGCGGTCAATGTGCTCGGTTGCCTTTTCATCGGCGCTCTTTCCGCCGCGGCGGAACGATCCGATCTCATCGGCCCTGGAACGCGGCTGTTTCTCTTCACCGGATTGCTCGGCGGTTTCACCACGTTCTCGGCATTCGGGTTCGAAACATTCTTTTTGCTGCGCCGCGGCGAGTGGTTGATTGCGGCCCTTTACGCCGCGGCCAGCGCGGCGGTCTGTGTTCTTGCGGTGTGGGCCGGCTTCCGGGCATTGCAGGTTTTCGGCCGATGAGACTGCGCGCAGCGTCGCTCGCCCTGCTCCTGTGCGCGGCATCGTCCGCAGCGCAGAGCGCCCAAGGAACCGACAACACCGGCCAAACGGCCAATCTTCCGTGGTTGCAATGGGATGACGCCACAGGAGATTGGTGGCGCAGCCGTCCGCTCTTCTCCGGAAAGGGTTTCGCGTTCACCGCGACCTACACCGCGCAAGTTTGGGGAAACGTGTCCGGCGGCATCGAGCAGAACGCCGCTTACTTAGGACTGCTCCAGTTCGGATTGGATATCGATCTGGAAAAGGCGGTCGGCTGGAGAGGCGGTTCCTTCAACACCACGTGGATTTGGACGATGGGCGACCAGATCACCGTGCCTTTTGTCGGATCGGACTTCGCGGTGAGCGGGATCGAGGCTCCGCGCGGCTTCCGGGCGCTCGACCTTTGGCTGCAGCAGAAATTTTTCGGCGACAACCTCACCTTGCGCGCGGGCATGTTCAACGCCGACCGCGATTTCACCATCTCGGAATACTCGAGCTTTTTTCTCAACAGCGCTTTCGGCTGGCCCATCGTTTACGACGGACGACTCGGCGGAGAACCGGCTTATCCCTACGCCGCACCGGGCATCTACGCGGCATGGCAACCCGCCGAGGGTTGGATCTTCCAGACCGCGGTGATGCAAGGAGCGGCCTACACGCAGGACGCGAATTTCTATTGGAACTTCGACCGGATGAACGGGCTGATGTTTCTCGGCGAAAGCATCTACTCGTGGCGCAAAGCAGAACTTCCGGGAACAGCCAAGCTCGGTGCGGTTTTCCAAACCGGTTATCTCGATGTGCCCGGAAGCGACGGGGAGAATGCTTGGGGCGGCGGGTTTTATTACGGAATCGTCGACCAGTCGCTTTACGCCGAACCGGGCTCGACGGAGGACACGCCGCAGGGTCTCGGATGGTTCGGACGCGGCGGGTTTGCCGCCCCGCAGCAGACCAGTTCGGTCGGCTTCATCGTGCAAAGCGGATTGGTCTACACCGGCCCTTTCCCGGGTCGCGAGCGCGATTCCATCGGCTTGGCTTTCGCCTGGGATCAAGAATCACGCGGCGAAGCGAACGCGCTCACCGGAAGCAATCGTGGTTTGGAAATGATCTTCGAGGCATCGTACCAGGCGCAAATCTCGCCATGGTTCAGCGTGCAGCCGGACATCCAATACATCCTGCAGCCCGGGGGGAGCACGGCGATACCGAATGCCCTCGTGCTCGGGCTGAGTGTGTCCGTAGACTTTTGAAAAAATGGATCCGAAAAACATACACAAAACCGCACGGTCATTTTCCAAGCCCTTCCGCGTGACCAACGGAAAGAAATTCCGGCTCAAAGACCATGATCCGGGTGAAACCCTGGACTTCACCGGCAAGGACAAGCCCCGGGCCAAAGAAGCCCTCGCTGCCGGCGTGCAGGCGCTTGCGGAATTGCAGGGCAAGCTTTACGCGCAGGACCAATGGGCCGTGCTGCTTGTTTTCCAGGCCATGGATGCCGCGGGCAAAGACGGCGTGATCAAGCATGTCATGTCCGGGATCAACCCCCAGGGTTGCGAGGTGCACTCCTTCAAGGCGCCCACCAGCGAGGAACTCGACCACGATTATCTGTGGCGATGCTCCAAGCGTGTGCCCGAACGCGGACGCGTCGGCATCTTCAACCGCAGTTACTACGAGGAGGTGCTCGTCGTCCGCGTTCACCCGCAAATTTTGAAAAAGCAGAAAGTTCCGCGCGAGTTGCTGACCAAGCGCATCTGGGACGAACGGCACGAGGACATAAAGTCTTTCGAGCGCTACCTCGGACGCAACGGCGTGCTCGTGCGGAAGTTTTTTCTCAACGTATCAAAGGAAGAGCAAAAGAAGCGCTTCCTCGAGCGCATCGACACTCCGGAAAAGAACTGGAAGTTCTCCACCACGGACTCGCACGAGCGCAAATTCTGGAACGACTACCAGCGGGCTTACGAGGACATGATCCGCGCCACCGCCACGGAAGAGGCGCCCTGGTATGTCGTCCCGGCGGACCACAAATGGTTCAGCCGGCTCGTCGTCGCCGCCGCGGTCATCGACGCTCTGTCTTCCCTTGATCTTGCCTACCCGAAGGTCGACGCAGCCCAGAGGAAGGAATTGACCGCGGCGAAAAAGGAACTTCTCGCGGAGAAGTAACATCTCCGAGACGATTTCCTTACGCGTCAGGCACCGCGGTGCTCAGTCGCCGATGATTTTGACCAGCACGCGCTTGCGGCGCAGGCCGTCGAACTCGCCATAGAAAATCTGCTCCCAAGGACCGAAATCGAGCCGGCCTTCGGTCACCGCCACGACGACTTCGCGCCCCATGATGCTGCGCTTGAGATGGGCGTCGGCGTTGTCTTCCGCGCCATTGTGCCGGTATTGGCTGTGCGGTTTTTCCGGGGCGAGCTTTTCCAGCCACTTCTCGAAGTCGGCATGGAGCCCGCTTTCGTCGTCGTTGATGAAGACGCTGGCTGTGATGTGCATGGCGTTGACCAGACACAGTCCTTCCTGGATGCGACTGGCGCGGAGACAGCGGTCGACGTCGGGCGTGATGTTGATCAGCCCGCGCCGTGCGGGGACTTCGAACCAGAGTTCTTCGCGGAAGGATTTCATGGGAAGGAATTGAACAGAAGGTAACGAAGGCCACAAAGGGAAACTCTCGGAAGCAACTGTCTTTGTTGCCTTCGTTACCTTCTGTTAAAAAAAATCAGGAAACCGCGTAGCGGGCGAACTTCGTTTCCAGCGCGGGGGGAATGTGCGCCGTGACGAGGGCATCGTCGCCTTCGTAGCTGGTTTCGACAACGTGACCGGCTCGGTGCAACTCGGCCAGCGCGGCGCTGTCGGACTGCGGGATGCGGAATTTCTGGCGGAGACGCCAGGCGGAGAGCTGGTTTTGCAGTTCGTCAACGAACTCCTGCAGGTTTTCGCCCGTCTTGACGGAGACGGCCACGCTGTTGGGATGACGCGTCATGGCGGCCTGCACGGCCTCCGGATTTTCCAAGCGGTCGATCTTGTTGAAAACAACGAGGGTGTGCTTGCCATCGGCTTCGAGTTCCCGGATGACCGCCTCCGTCGAGGCAATATGTTCTTGCCACTGCGGATGGCTCAGATCGACGACGTGGACCAGAAGGTCGGCGGACTTCAATTCTTCGAGGGTGGCCTTGAAAGATTCGATGACGGTGGTGGGCAGTTTGCGGATGAAGCCCACCGTGTCGGTGAAGAGCACTTTCAATTTGTTGGGCAGGACAAACTGGCGGGTGGTCGGATCCAGCGTGGCGAAGAGTTTGTCCTCGGCGATGACACCCGCGTTGGTCAACCGGTTGAGCAGCGAAGATTTGCCCGCGTTGGTGTAGCCGACGATGGCGACAACCGGCCATTGATGGCGCGCGCGCCCCTCGCGCTGGATGGCGCGGTGTTTGCGCACTTCCTCGAGGTCTTTCTGCAGCCGCGCGATGCGCTCCTGCACGCGGCGGCGGTCGACCTCGAGCTGGGTTTCACCCGGACCGCGAGTGCCGATGCCGCCGGTCTGGCGCGACAAGTGCGTCCACATGCGGGTCAACCGGGGCAGAAGATATTGCAACTGCGCGAGCTCGATCTGCAGGCGTCCTTCGCGGCTGCGTGCGCGTCGGGCGAAGATGTCGAGGATGAGCTGGGTGCGATCGAGGATTTTTTTGGAAGTCACTTCCTCGAGATTGCGTCCCTGCGCGGGAGACAGTTCGTCATCGAAAATGATCGAGCCCGCGCCGGTCTCGGCGCACCGCGCGGCCACTTCCTCGGCCTTGCCTTTGCCGATGTAGTAGGGCGCGGTGGGGTGATCGAGTTTTTGCGTCACCGTATCGACCACTTTGGCCCCGGCCGTGGCGGCGAGTTCGCGAAGTTCCTCGAGAGAATCCTGCAAATCCCAACGGCTGACACCATTGTGCTCGAGGCCGACAAGGACGGTCTTTTCGGTCGCGGAGGGAGGCGGTGCGGTGATGATCATCCGAAGTGATGGGGGATGAGAGTCGAGGGTCGAGAGAAACGGGGAACCCTGCAGGAACAACTCATCGGGAAAGGCCCAAGAGGCGGGCAAGGCGGTCGGGAGTATCGGACGTCACTTCGGAAATGTTCTCTTCGGGGAATGTGGATTTGCCCCGGAACCACGTCAACTGCCTTTTGGCGTATTGGCGGGTGGCGACGGCGAGTTGCTCGCGGCAATCTTCGCGGGAAATCCGACCGTCGAGCACGGCCGTGATCTCGCGCCATCCGAGAATCTGTCGGGCTGTCCCTCCGGCGGTTTCACGGGCGGATTTCACCTCTTCGACCGCGCCGCGGGCCAATCGCTCCGCCACCGCATGGGCGATGCGCCCGGACAAATCCTCACGTGATCTCGTGATGAGAACGCCACGCAAGCCCTCGGGTGCCGGAGGCAACACGGTGAGCACTTCGGAGGCGGGTTTGCCGGTCTGCAGGCAAAGTTCCAGGCGCCGCGCCACGCGGCGCGGATTGTCGGCATCGATGGCAAGAAGGCTTTGCGCGTCGAGTTCGCGCAGCTTGGTCTGCATTTCTTTGAGCGACATTGTCCTCACCATTTCGCGCAGCGCAGGATCGATGGCCGGGGCGGCGGGCAGTCCGCTGATCAGCGCTTGCAAATACAATCCGCTTCCACCCACCACGAATGGGATTTTTCCGCGCGCGACAATGTCTTCCAGCACCGGACAAACCGTCTTTGCGTAGTGCGCGGCATCGATCTCGTCCGCGCACGGGATGGTTCCATAAAGATGATGCGGCACGAGGTCACGCTCCCCGGCGGACGGTTGCGCGCTGAGCACGGGAAATTCGCGATACAACTGGAACGCGTCGGCGCAGACGATTTCGCCTCCGTGTTTGCGCGCCAAAGCGAGGGCGATTTCCGATTTGCCGACCGAAGTCGGGCCGGCGAGGAAAACGCATCGGCGGAGAATTTCCGGCGGGATCATCGGCCCAAAAGAAAACGTCCGCTCCCCGCGGACGGGAAGCGGACGTTGTGAAGATCCGAAGGCACCTCAGGCCTGCTGCGGCACGGTCTCGTCGGCCTCGGACGACGGCGACGATTCCTCGCGGTCGCGGCCGACGGAACGGTCGGCGGGAAGTTTGGCCCCGCTGACCACGAGCTTGCGGCCCATGTATTCCTTGTCGTGAAGTTCATCCACCGCGCGCTTGGCCTCGGAGATGGCGTTCATTTGCACGAAGCCGAACCCCTTGGAGCGCTGGGTGTGTTTGTTGGTGACGATCTCCACATTGGCCACCGTGCCCACGCCCGAGAAGAGCTCGAACAGGTCGCTCTCACCGGCGTCGTAGGACAGGTTGCCCACGTAAAGACGCGGGCTGGTGACCTCGATGGACTCGGGTTTGCGCGACTCGCGGGGAGCGCGGGGCTCGCGGGGCGGACGCGACTCGCGCGGGGCGCGGGCCTCGTCGCGCGTGCGCTCGCGGCGCTCGTGACCGTTGGCGGATGGTTTGGCGGCGGACTGCGGCGCGAGGCCGAAGAACGCTTTGATTTTATCCCACAGGCCGGCCGGCTTGCGGGGTTCGCGGCGCACATGGAAGGTGTCGCCGGAACGTGGACTTGAGGATTGACGGTTGCGGCCGCCGCGGCGGCGACGCTGACCGGAATGACGTGAGTTCATGGAAGCAATCGTTTCGATATTGTTGTTGTTGGAAAAGCGGGGCGCGCCGACCGCGCACGTGGGTGAAGCCGCTCGTTGTTGTTGATGACGGAGTCGCGGCCGCGAACGGGTCGCGGGCGGAGTCCGCCGGGTTTTCGGGGCGGGCCAAGGAGCCGGATTTGCGCCGCGCGAACAAAATCGCGGCGAAACCGAACAGGAGGGCGAGCCAACCGGATTTGGGGCGACCGGAATCGCAAGCTGCCTGCATCCAAGAGGATACCAAAAACATGGCCATAACCTCGAACGGCAGAACCATAGGGGCGGCGCAGCCTGGCGGCAACAAAGAAATCGCCGCCCGGAAGGGCGGCGATGCCAATTTACTCTGTAAAATGGGTGGTTTCGTTCCGCTTTTACAGTCCCGCGTCGTCGGGCTGACCATCCATCTCGGGGGGCAGTGGGCCCCGGGGGCCATCTCCCTGCGGACCACCATTGCTGCCCATGAGGCCGGGACCGAGTTTCTCGAGCAGCGGAGCGAGACTCGGGTCGGCTTTGAGCATGGCGGCCTTCATCGCCTCGTGCATTTCGCGGCCGGCCGCGCCTCTGGCCTCCGGCCCCTGCGCGTCGCGCATTTTTTCGCGTGCCGCTTGCACGGCAGGATCGTCTTTGGCCGCGCTGCGGGCGGCCTTGAGTTGCTGCTTTTGCTCGGCCGTCAACGACTCGAACTTGCCGCGCATGTCCATGGCGCGATCGCGAGCCGCTTTGATTTTGTCGAGGACGGGACCCAGCGAGGAGTCGGCCGACAACATGGCTGCGTGCATGGCGGTTTCGAGTTGCTTCTCCAGCGCGGCATGGGCCTCTTTGAGCGAGCGCACCGTCGGGTCGTTTTTGGCTTTCTCGCGGGCGGCTTGCAGACGTTGCTGCTCGTCAGGAGTGAGCTTGGCATCGGGAGGAGGCCCGTGTTTTTTGCCGTGCTGTTTCCATGGGGGTCCGTCCCTGTGCGGACCACCGTGTTGCGGTTGCGTGTCGTCCTGGGCCGAGAGCGGCAAGACCGCCGCAAGAAGCCCCAGAATAAGAACAGTGAATATTTTCATAACAAACGGTGAAACCCCG